>NZ_JAVFVN010000637.1:0-473 GCF_030910085.1 Stenotrophomonas maltophilia group sp. RNC7
CTCACGTTCTACAAGCCGCAAGGCAACCTGAACATGCACGCGGGCTACGCCGACGTCGATTCGGGCGACCGCCACATCGCCCACATCGTCGACAGCCTGCGCAAGAGCTCGCAGTGGGCCAACATGGTGGTGGTCATCACCGTTGACGAGAACGGCGGCTGGTGGGACCACGTGGCGCCGCCCAAGGGCGATCGCTGGGGCCCCGGCACGCGCATTCCCGCGCTGGTGGTCTCGCCGTTCGCCAAGAAGGGCACCGTCGACCACACCATCTACGACACCGGCTCGATCCTGCGCCTGGCCACCCGCCTGTTCGACCTGCCGACGCTCGCAGGCCTGAAGGCGCGCGACGACGCCATGACCGCGCGCGGCCAGAAGCCGATGGGCGACCTGACCAACGCGCTGACCTTCGGCGCCTGATCGCCGCCGGCGGCGGCCGTGTTCCGCGAGGGCCGGCCGGGCGCACATGCCCGGCC
>NZ_JAVFVN010000900.1:0-315 GCF_030910085.1 Stenotrophomonas maltophilia group sp. RNC7
ATTCGCCATAGTTCCACAATGCATTCTCATCTTTGAAAAGGTTCACTGCAGCTTCAGTACTTTTACCGAACCTTCCATCTTCAACAAGTCGCCTTCCATATTGATCCCTGTATCCTAATGCATTTAATCGCTCTTGCATTAAAACAACTTCTGGGTTATAGGCACCTGCTGGGTCACGGACGAGCATTCTTTTCACTTGCTCGGCAGCTGCATCTGGTTGTTTTGCACTACTACCGTAATTTATACTACCATTTATTCTATCTATTACGCTACCAATGGTATTTCCAACGACACTTCCTGCTACACCGCCCAGTA
>NZ_JAVFVN010000638.1:0-328 GCF_030910085.1 Stenotrophomonas maltophilia group sp. RNC7
AAGAGAGTAATATAGATGAGGATATCCAATTTTCTGAAGAAGGAATTAGTAGAAACAATGTGGATTTGATATATAAGCCAATTAGAGGAGTGTCTTTTGGGAAAAAAACTATAGCTAGTTACTATAAAAAATATAAAAACCAAAAAGATAATGAAGTTACAGGCAAGAAAAAGATACAAAGAATTGTGCTAGAGGGAACTAATAGCAGAGGTAGGGTTAGATTAGATACTGAAGGTGCAAGACTAAGTAAATATATAAATACCAAATTAGATGAGAATGGTTTAGTAGATAGCAATCAAATATTCTATGAATATAAAAAATTTATACA
>NZ_JAVFVN010000928.1:0-378 GCF_030910085.1 Stenotrophomonas maltophilia group sp. RNC7
CCCCCCCCCGCCCCACCTCTGACAGTTTCCGTGTGCGTCCAACCACGGAGGAGAGAAAGAAAAGCAAAAGCGGGTCGCGCGCTGCGCGCGCGCTGTGTTGACCAACGGGGACCCCAAACAAAAACCCCCGGGAACACTGGAAAGGGGGGGGGTGGGGGGGTTGGGGGGGGGTGGCGGCCCGGTGGGGCGCCCCCCCCCCGCTGGGGGTGTTGGCCCCCCTGGTCAGCTCGTTGTTGTGCGGGTCCCCCCCCCCCCCACAAACCCCCCCCGGCCCCGCCAAGCGCGGCTATTGCTCCAAGCAGCCAACCACGAGGGGCTCAGCCGTTGGCCGCCGCAAACGCCGGCCGCGTCAGGTTGTCCGCCTCGCCATCAGTGCAC
>NZ_JAVFVN010000951.1:0-441 GCF_030910085.1 Stenotrophomonas maltophilia group sp. RNC7
GATGGCCACGGCGACTACCTTGAGACCATGCACCCACCCGGACTGGGCCAGCCCTTGATATTCGGCGATGCCGAAGGCAAACAGGATGAGCGCGATGGCCGATGGCAAGGTAAACCCCGCCCACGCCGCCAGCAACCCCAACCAGCCGGCTCGGCCCAGCCCAAGCGCCATTCCCACCTGGCTGCTGGCGGGACCCGGTAGAAACTGGCACAAGGCGACCAGGTCGGAATAGCTTCGGTCATCCAGCCAACGGCGGCGCTCTACAAACTCCGAACGGAAATAGCCAAGATGCGCGATTGGCCCGCCGAAGGAGGTCAATCCCAGTTTTAGGAAGGCGCTGAAGACTTCAACGGGTGAGTCGCGCGCAGCTACAGCTTCTTGTTGTACGGTGTTGGCGGAGCCTGTCATTTGTGCATTGCCTCCCCGATGAACTCCCGGATG
>NZ_JAVFVN010000953.1:0-421 GCF_030910085.1 Stenotrophomonas maltophilia group sp. RNC7
ATTAAAGTCATCGATATATTCTTTTTCGTAATCTCTCATATTGCTCTTTGAATTTACAACGATATCATTGATAAAATAACCTAGAATTTTAGGTACGAGCATGGCTCTGATCATATCATTTTTATCTATAATTACTCTTCCTTTTCCTTTATACTCTTCTATTTTATTTTCTATCTGTTCTATTATTTTATAAATAGATTTCATTTCGCTAATTTCACATGAATCCTTAAATGAATTCAAATTTAATAAACCAGAGGCAAAGGCATCATCTAAATCGTGACCTCTCTGAGCTATTTCATCTGCTATTGCCACGACTTGTCCTTCTAATGTAACTGGGAGGATTTTATTATTATCTTTGATATCCAGATGTAAATACTCAATATTACCATTAATCAAAAACTCTTCTATAGCATAAGAATCT
>NZ_JAVFVN010000962.1:0-310 GCF_030910085.1 Stenotrophomonas maltophilia group sp. RNC7
TTGTTCTTGCTCATTGCGTACAGCGTCCCGAACGGGGGGCGAGCATCGTACCCGACCGGGGGGTGGGTCGTCCTGTGGGGACGGTTCATCGGGGGGTCTGGCGGCGCCTGCCTGTTACGGGTCTGGATGGGGAAGGGCGGGAGGGCACGCCAACCCCGAAAACCCACCAACGGGCGCAGGCGGGGCCACCGCCTTTTTCGGCGACGCCCTCGCCTCTGGTAGATGCCACCCTTGGTTGGCGCCCCTCGCCGGGCATGGCCCCGCGCTACTACAGCGCGCGCTCCAGCGCCTCCAGTTCGGCGGCCAGCGC
>NZ_JAVFVN010000966.1:0-492 GCF_030910085.1 Stenotrophomonas maltophilia group sp. RNC7
CAAGACGGTCAACCGCTGGCTGACCACCGGCATGCTGGCCGCCTCGGCAAGCAGCAACGAGGTCGGCTACATCACGCACAAGACCGTGCGCAGCATGGGGATGCTGGCGTTCGACAACCAAGCCCGTGTCTGACATGGCCCGACGGTGGCAGGTCTTGCCCCGACGTTTGGCCGTGGAGCGATGACGAACCATTGGGTCGACATCAAGAACGCGGACGTAGTACTGATCATGGGCGGCAATGCCGCCGAGGCCCACCCGTGCGGGTTCAAATGGGTCACGGAAGCGAAAGCCCATAACAAGGCGAAGCTGATCGTCGTGGATCCGCGCTTCACGCGCTCGGCATCCGTGGCGGACTTCTACGCGCCCATACGCACCGGCACCGACATCATCTTCCTGGGTGGCGTCATCAAGTACCTGTTGGATCACGACAAGATCCAGCACGAGTACGTGCGCAACTACACCGACTTTTCCTACATCGTGCGCGAGGACTT
>NZ_JAVFVN010000007.1:0-273 GCF_030910085.1 Stenotrophomonas maltophilia group sp. RNC7
GTCCGTGTAGGCTTGGCAGCCGCTTGCTCGTGTGCGCTTTCCTGCGCACACGGCAAGACCGGGGTTGGGCGTCCTGCCCAACCCGCCCGAGGCATGCCTCGGGCCCATGCGGCTGACACCCCGCACTCCGACACCGCCCCACCTCTGACAGATTCCGTGTGCTGTCGGTAGGTGTCGACCTTGGTCGACACATCTGTCAGATATCGAATGGGTCATCCACGCATGGCGTGGATCTACTGTGTCGACCAAGGTCGACACCCACCAGGGCAATGC
>NZ_JAVFVN010000008.1:0-383 GCF_030910085.1 Stenotrophomonas maltophilia group sp. RNC7
GGGCAAATAAAAAAACGTTTACAAACCCACCAAGATACAATACCCCAAACCCAAAACACGAGAAGTCCAAAAAAAACAACAACCCAATTAAATTGCTTGGCACCCAAAATGCGGCATAGACCGTGGCCCCCCCCCACACCAAGGCTGATAGTGATGGGCGCGGATTTTATTACAGAACCCGCGATGGCCGATGAGGTGGCGGGCACCCGCCATTAAAATACCGTTTCCAACCCCAGGAGGAGACATGCGCCAAAACGGAACTAAGGAGAAGGCCAAGAAAACCAAGACCCCATTGCTTGTGCTGGGCACCCTGCTGGCGGCTTAGTCGGGGGCCCGCGCGCACACGTATGGCCCCCGCGATGAGGGACCCAACTTAAACGACC
>NZ_JAVFVN010000025.1:0-740 GCF_030910085.1 Stenotrophomonas maltophilia group sp. RNC7
CAAGCCTGCACGATTGCAAAGCGATGGTGAATATTGGCGCCGTTGACTTTATCAATTACACGAAGATCGGGCCATTTGAGTGCAAGGCTAGGGCGCCACAGGTTAAATACATGTCAGGAGCACGACTTTCCCGGCGTTATCAAGCGCTCGCAAGATATTTTGACCGATATGTAAATTCACAAAATTTCGAAACGACAAATCATTTTTGCGCAGCGATCAATATGGCAATTCCAAACGCCAAGCAGATCGCCATCCCTCCACCAAGGAAAAGCACCAACGTGTTATAATCAGTCATCACAGTCGCTTCCTTCCATAGCAATTAAGCCTCTCGGCTTATCGACCGGTTCGTCCTTGATACGGTGGACCGGGTAGGATTCAACATCGCGAAAAGCACGAGATTCGTCGGTTGTAAGGCCAACGTCCCCGGTCGCCACTTTCCCGCGGAAAGCATCCGCCCCATACTGAGTAGCCACAACTCTTGCGTCAGCATTCGAGCGTGCAGAAGCCAGTACCATTACGCGTTTTAGAGCCAGCTCTTTGTCATGCGCTGGCGAGAGGGCAAGCCTGTAAACATAGCACTGAAAGTTGTTTTCAACCCAGACCCGCTCTCGGGTGGCTCTTTCCCGCGCGTGAATATATTCTCATCTCCGCACTCCATTTTGAACCTCCTTTGTCCTGCACCAAAGCCCAACTGCCGGACGCAGCGGATGTTCCTTTCCTACAAGATGAAGGTTGACCTT
>NZ_JAVFVN010000026.1:0-302 GCF_030910085.1 Stenotrophomonas maltophilia group sp. RNC7
CGCGACCACCCGCCATCACGGAACGATTCCTGCGGCACCCTCCTGTAGAGCCGAGCCCCCCCGCGGGGGCGCGTCGCGCGTGGACCGCACCGCAGCCGCGCGTGGGCACGGCGCGCCAGGACGGTCGGCGGGACATCCCCACCATGCGAGGAAAACTTCTTTCCCGCCCACCCGCCTGTCCAGCCGACCCCAGGCGCGGCTGCGGTTGGCACCACGCGCGAAGCCCAGCCGAGCGTGGGCTCGCCTCTACAGGAGGGTGCCGCAGGAATCGTTCCGTGATGGCGGGTGGTCGCGCTGCCCGG
>NZ_JAVFVN010000654.1:0-545 GCF_030910085.1 Stenotrophomonas maltophilia group sp. RNC7
GGACCATCGTTCCAGCCATCACGGGCGCTGCGTTGATGAGCCCGTCCTTGGATTCGGCCAGTGCCTTCAGGACTTCGGGGACCAAGTTTTCTTTGACCCACTCGGTCACCTGCGCATTAACTGCCATCGATGCCGTTTGGATTGCGTCGCGGACAAGGCGTTCTTCAATTTCACGGCGAAGGCCGCGCAGTACATCAGGCATCGCATCAGTGACGGCCTGCTGGATTTGTTCTTGACTGAGCATTGCTGTTCTCCCTTTCTCCCCGGGGTGGGGAGGTATTCCAGTTTCTTTAACCTGCCAGTGCTATAGGGGTGGGCAGGTGTTACCAGGGCTTTTCGACCTTGCCTTGGTCTTGCAGGGATTTGATGCAGAACAATTCGTCGAGCATCTTGTCCATGTGAGCGGCAAGCTGCGCGCGAAGCCCATCTTTGAGGGCACCAGTCACGCTCAAGACTGACTGCTTCATTCCCTCAGAAAAGTCCTGGGCGCAGATCTGCGTCATTAGGTACTCCGCTCGGGTAACAGCGTTGTAGTCGCTATCGGC
>NZ_JAVFVN010000035.1:0-395 GCF_030910085.1 Stenotrophomonas maltophilia group sp. RNC7
ATGGAATAAGCTTTGAAATCGTTCCAGGGTTTATTAATACAGATGGTATTAGCTATACATATCCAGATACGAATAACGGAGGAAGCTGGAAAACAACAAATCCAATGGCAGAGGTAACAGAGTTTAATTCTAAAAATAAATGAAAAACTTAAAAAGACTTTGTAGAATGACGAGGGCCTGGAAACATTACTGGGATGTACCGATTGGTGGTCTTTTACTTGATACTTTAGCACATAACATTCTGAAAGATTGGGAGTATAAACAAAATTCCTATCTTTATTATGACTGGATGAGTAGAGACTTTTTCAAGTATCTCAAAAATCAAAATTCAGATCAAAATTATTGGCTTGCTCCAGGCAGTAAAAGCCTTGTGTATCGCAAAGGGAAATTTGAAT
>NZ_JAVFVN010000037.1:0-373 GCF_030910085.1 Stenotrophomonas maltophilia group sp. RNC7
GGTTTTTGTGGCTGTTATACTAATATTGGCGGTAATTATATTGCCCATATATTATATGTTAAAAGATAGAGAATTTGCTAGAATAGAAAAAATGCATGATGATTTACTAGAAAGATATGGACTTCCCATTAGATGCCCAAGTTATTTTTATTTAAGTGGTTATCCGTACATGCCTCACTATGATCTTTGGACACATGTTTGGATAGAAAAAGTAAATTTAAGTATGTTATTTATTGTAAATAATGAATTACATAAACATACGATTCCATTAGAACATATAAAATTCTACTCATTGAAAAGTAATATTAGACATGTCAATGAAAGAAAAACTATTATTAATGCCGATATAGATGAAGAAAATAAATTTATATTT
>NZ_JAVFVN010000060.1:0-1288 GCF_030910085.1 Stenotrophomonas maltophilia group sp. RNC7
ACCTGTTGGTTCTTCTAAAAACTTTAATAACGAATTAGCAGCACTAGCAGTCATTTTTTCAGCACTTTCAATAATGTACAATTTTTTTCCGCTTTCAAATGAGGAGAAAGAAAATTCCCTTTGTAATAATTCAATTTGTTCTTTCTTTATTGTTGTTCCATCGGGTTTAATATGCACGATATCAGGATGATTACCAGTGTCACATCTATTACAATTTTTGCAGTTATTGCATGGCTCTATACTAGTTTGATCCAGGCATAATATGCTTTTTGCATACAGTAATGAAGTCTGAAACTTACCAATACCTTTACTTCCCTCAAAAATATATGCGTGTGCAATTTTTTCTTTCTTTATTGCATTAGTTAAAACTTTAACAACCTTTGGTTGCAAACTACTCAATTCATTCCAATTCATAATGTATTCCCCCTATAATTTTTTGTATATATAAAAAGCCCCTCGAATTTATTAAGAATGATTTCTCAATAAACCCAAGGGGCTTGAATTTTTTTAAAATAATTTAAAATGATGTAAAAAACGTATATTTATATATTAGCAAAAAAAATAAGCATAGACTATATATAATATGTATTTAACGAAGCAACTCTAACTTATAAAGTTGCTTCGTTATTCAAATGGTATAATTAACTTATAGCTTTTTTATCATCTGATTTAGTAAATGCTTCTTTTAAGAATCTGGATATTTCCACTTCTTTTCCTCTAATATTTTTTGGTGAATATACATGTAAATTATCTTTTGCTCTGGTAACAGCTACGTATAATAATCTACGTTCTTCTTCAATTTGTTCCTTTATTAGTTCATTCTTACTCATTTTACGATCTAAAATAAAATCATCCATTACTTCTAGGGCGCTTTTATGTGGCATAATACCTTCGCAGGCACCAATAATGTAGACGTGGTTAAATTCTAACCCTTTAGATCCATGGACTGTCATTAAATTTATTGCATTGACACTTTGTTCTTTTTGTAATGCTTTCATTTTTTCGAATTGAGTTTCAAGTTTCTCAATGAAATCAATATAATCTTTAACTGTATTAAAATTTTTAGCAGAGCTTTCTAATTCATCAAGACTTTCCATAAGCATTTCTTTATGCATAGTAGCAGTTTTTCTTTTATTGTCTAATAAGTATTGGTCATATTGTAAGTAACCATACCTTATTGTTTTAATCGCATCTACTGCTGATACTTTTCTACATTCTTTTATTGTTTTTAGTAGTAATAATACACGCTCACGTTGATGATTTGATAATTTAGTTTGTAATAAATAAG
>NZ_JAVFVN010000661.1:0-841 GCF_030910085.1 Stenotrophomonas maltophilia group sp. RNC7
GATTATCCAAAGTTGCATGGTGTCAAAAACAGAACCTACCGGTTCATCAACTATATTACTGCTTGAATAAATCATCACATGAAACTGAAAATCAAAATAAAAATGTGCGTGTGAATTGGATTTGAATCAAACTTTATTTCAAACGGTGTTTATCTTTTTCTTAATTCCATAAAATGGAGTCTTAACTTTTGTTCAACTATAATATCCATTGTTATACCACAAATATCCGCTAATTCTTGAATACTATCTTTATTGAATAAAAATTTATTTCTTAATTTATTTACAGAAAATCCATGTTTCTTAATGTTGTTATTTAGTTCTTCCCTAAACTCATTATTATTATGAACAATATTATTTCTAATTGCTATCCATGAGCATAGTTTTTCATAGTTAGGTGTTCCTATCAACACATTCTGTACTGACGGATTTAAACATTTATCCATATATTTCAAGTACTTCACAGAACCTTTATCACGACTACAAACTTGTTTTATATCTTGTAAATTCTGATCACTTTCCATTAATTTTTTACAAATTGAGTGTAATGTAGATTCAAACAAACTTAAAAGTTGTACAATCATTCCTGAAGAAAATGCATTAATTTCTATATCCCTATCTCTATAATACAGATTTTGTCTTTCTAAATACCTGGATAATACAATTTCATAATCAGCAAAATCTTCTTCAGTTTCACATTCTTCTTTTCTTTTCTGTATCTTCTCACCGATTTCTCTATATCTTTCTTCAAAAGCTTGAATATCCTTATTTATTGTTTCAAACAATTTTCGGGTTGATCGTAATAGTCCTAATGATTCTTCATAATAGGAGTACATATCAATGT
>NZ_JAVFVN010000090.1:0-947 GCF_030910085.1 Stenotrophomonas maltophilia group sp. RNC7
GATCAGGGATGCGTCCATCGAATTCATCGAGAACGATCTTGCAGCGCTCATAGCTACTCTAAACGAGATGAAGACGCAGCGCGTCATATCATTCGTGCAGACGGACGCACCGCAGTACAAGCCTCTGCTACGCTACCTGCCATCTTTCATCAGGGATATTGCTCCAAACGCAAGCAGAACGGATATCGAATTCGCATTGCACCGCGAACTTCATCGACGTGAGGTCGCACTCAAGCGGGAGAGCGGAAAAATCCTGGTAGAGGCAGCAAAACTTAAAGACTACGACGGATACCGTTACCGCCTAGCTGAATTCCTTGAGCAGTCTAACGAGCTGGGTGCTAGTGCACTCGCCCAGTACGTTATGCACCGGAAGATCGTGATCGAGCTGTTCGACAAGGCGCTTTCAACGGACCGCAAGACGGAAAAATATCCGTTGGAGGAGGCAGTTCATAACATTCTCTTTCCAATGCGCACAACGGATAGGGATACGCTCTACTCGCAGCATAATCTTTGGATGATCGACGAACGTCTGACTTATCACTGGTTCTTGTCGTCCGACAAACCGCTTAGGAAGCTGGACGAATTTCAGTCGAAGTCGTCCTTGAGGCCGGATCTCTTCATATTCGACCGAAAGATCACCTTTTCCGAAGGTGAAGAGGGGCAGCAGCCCGTCAATAGCTTGGTCGTCGTCGAGTTCAAGCGACCGCAACGAGATGATTACTCCGACCAGGAGAACCCACTCCAGCAGGTCCTTGATCAGATACGCGACATCCGTAAGGGACAAGTCAAAGACGAGAAAGGCCGGCCCATCACGCTGGCTTACGAGAAGGTTCCGACCTTTGCGTACATCATTTGCGATATCACGCCGTCGCTGCGCGAAGTGCTAATCGATCGAGACGCCACCGGCACGCCCGATGGCCTTAGCTATTACGGGTTCCACAAAAACC
>NZ_JAVFVN010000096.1:0-365 GCF_030910085.1 Stenotrophomonas maltophilia group sp. RNC7
AATACTTTTAATCATAGAAGTATTTTTCGAAGAAAAGATATAGATTTATATCATTTTTTTAACTTGGTAAGTTCGTCCGATGTTATATATATAACAAGTTTTGAGTCATTCGTCCCAAGAAGGGACGAATTTTTTTTCTCTTATCTAACATCTAATAGTCATGATCATTTGAAAGAAGAGTTACTTCAAACGGAATTAAGTGTATTAACATCTGATAATTGTAAAAAAATAGTTTCTCTTTCTGCCCGCCAGTGGCGGGACGCGATGCCGCCGCAGCCGAACCAGAGCGACTGGTCGCAGCGGCTGTCGGTGAACTGCCAGTGGCGCGCCGACGCGGAGTGGATGCAGCGCTTCCGCGCGCAGCC
>NZ_JAVFVN010000199.1:0-12237 GCF_030910085.1 Stenotrophomonas maltophilia group sp. RNC7
GCCCCGCCCCCCCCCCCCCCCGCCCCGGGGGGGGGGGGGCGCGGGCAAATAAACACCCCCCTCCCCCCGGGCCGGGCGCGCGGGCCCCCCACAACCCGGCCCCAACCCCCCCCGCGCCGTTCTCTTTCGACACGGTGGGCGGTTATCTACGGGTTGGGGGGCCCGCGGCCCGCCACCCCGGAATGCCTGCTCCGGGATACAGAACGATACGCAATTGCGAGCTATTCTCATCAATGATGTAATGGGCAGTCCCCGTCCGCCTCGAACCGTGCCGTGAGCCGTCCCGCCCTTTCCACCGTGCAGCAGCAACAGAACCGTGGCTTCTGGCTGCGGACGCTGCACCAGTGGCACTGGATCAGCTCCGCGGTTTGCCTGATCGGCATGCTGCTGTTCGCGGTGACCGGCCTGACGCTCAACCATGCCGCGAAGATCGAGGCCAAACCCCAGGTGCAGAATCAGCGTCTGGAACTGCCGGCCGATCTGCTTGGACAGCTCGGCACGCGCGAAGACGGCAACGCGCCGATCCCGCGCCCGGCCCGGCACTGGCTGGACACGCAGCTGGGCATCGCCATCGGCGGCCGCCCGGCCGAATGGTCGGCCGAGGAGATCTACCTGTCGCTGCCGCGCCCCGGTGGCGACGCCTGGCTGAGCATCGACCGCGAAACCGGCGCGGTGGAGTACGAATCGACCTCGCGCGGCGTGGTCTCCTACCTCAACGACCTGCACAAGGGCCGCAACGCAGGCCCCGCATGGGGCTGGTTCCTGGACCTGTTCGCCGTGGCCTGCCTGGTGTTCTGCATCACCGGCCTGTTCCTGCTGCACCTGCATGCGCGGCAACGGCGCATGACCTGGCCGCTGGTCGGCCTCGGCCTGATGATCCCGCTGTTGATCGCCCTGCTGCTGATCCACTGACTTCCACCGTGAATTCCATCCGTTCCTCCGGAGCCGCCCCATGCGCGTCACCCTGACCATCGCCCTCAGCGGCCTGCTGGCCACCTCGCCGGCCTATGCCACCACCCTCGACATCAACGTCGAAGTGCCCAAGCTCAACGTGGCCGAATACCACCGCCCGTATGTGGCGGTGTGGCTGGAAGGCGCCGACCAGAAGGTCGCGGCCAACCTGTCGGTCTGGTACCAGCAGACCAGCAACAGCGAAGGCCACGGCACCAAGTGGCTGCCCGACCTGCGCCAGTGGTGGCGCAAGAGCGGCCGCACCCTGCAGGTGCCGGTGGACGGCGTGACCGGCCCGACCCGCCCGGCCGGCAAGCACGCGCTGTCGTTCAACGACAGGCAGCCGGCACTGAAGCAGCTGGCCCCCGGCAACTACACCCTGGTGGTCGAAGCAGTGCGCGAAGTCGGCGGCCGCGAACTGCTGAAGATCCCCTTCACCTGGCCGGCCACCGCCGCGCAGAACGGCAAGGCGCAGGGCGCCACCGAACTGGGCCAGGTCACCCTGTCCGTCAAACCCTGAAATGGGGACGGAGGGGATTAAGTCGTAATCCCCTTCTCCTTGCCGCATCACCCCGCATCCACTGGAGTCCTCCGCATGAAGCGCACGCTCGTCCTCGCCGCCGCCCTGGCCGCTGCCCTTCCCTTCTCCGCCCTGGCCCACAAGGCCTGGCTGCTGCCCTCGCAGACCGTGCTCGCCGGCAACGCACCGTGGGTCACCGTCGACGGTGCGGTCTCCAACGACCTGTTCTACTTCAACCACGT
This sequence comes from Stenotrophomonas maltophilia group sp. RNC7, assembly GCF_030910085.1. NCBI lineage: Bacteria > Pseudomonadati > Pseudomonadota > Gammaproteobacteria > Lysobacterales > Lysobacteraceae > Stenotrophomonas > Stenotrophomonas maltophilia group sp. RNC7. Next base: position 1,714 of record NZ_JAVFVN010000199.1, read on the forward strand.
GCCGCTGCGGCTGGAATCGCTGGTGATCACCGCGCCGGACGGCAGCACCGTGCAGCCGCAGAACGCGGCCACCGGCAAGTACCGCAGTGTGTTCGACATCGAACTGAAGCAGCCGGGCACCTACCGCATCGCGTCGGTCAATGACGGCCTGTTCGCCACCTACGAGCAGAATGGCGAGCGCAAGCGCTGGCGCGGCAGCGTGGCGACCCTTGGCGAACTGCCCAAGGACGCGAAGAAGCTGGAACTGAGCCAGTCGATCGGCCGCGTGGAGACCTTCGTCACCAACGGTGCACCGAACGATACCGCGCTGAAGCCGACCAACCGGGGTATCGAGCTGGTCGCTGTTGGTCACCCGAACGACCTGTTCGCCGGCGAGGAAGCCACCTTCCGCGTGCTGGTCGATGGCAAGCCGACCGCTGGCCTGGAGTTCGAGATCGTGCGGGGCGCCACCCGCTACCGCAACGCACAGGACGAACTGAAGCTCACCAGCGACGCCAAGGGCGAGATCAAGGTGACCTGGCCGGAAGCCGGCATGTACTGGCTGGAAACCGGCACCGAAGACAACAAGACCTCGGTGAAGCAGGCCGCCAAGCGCCGCCTGAGCTACGTCGCCACGCTGGAAGTGCTGCCGCAGTGATGTGGACCACGATGCCGGGCACACCCCGGCATCGCCGCCACGACGCATCACCATGACTGATCCCCAGCTCGACATCGCCCGCCTCGGCGGCACCACCATGGGCACCACCTGGAGCGTGTCGCTGGTCGCGCCGCGCCAGCGCGACCTGCACCCACTGCATGCCGGCATCCAGGCGCGGCTGGATGCGGTGGTGGCGCAGATGAGCACATGGGAGCCCGGCTCGAACCTGAGCCGCTACAACCGCACCAACACTGGCCAATGGTGTGTACTGCCCGCCGAAACGCGCCACGTTCTGGCCTGCGCACAGGCCATCGCTGCCGCCAGTGACGGCGCCTTTGATCCCACCATCGGTCCGCTGGTTGCGCTGTGGGGCTTCGGTGCACACGCCGGCGAGCGCCGCCCGCCCGACGACGCTACCCTGCAGGCCACGCGTGAGCGTTGCGGTTGGCGGCGCCTGCAGTGGCAGGGCGATGCGCTGCTGCAACCGGGTGGACTGGAACTGGATCTCTCTGCGATCGCCAAGGGCTTCGGCGTCGATCACGTCGCCGCGTGGCTGCGCGCGCAAGGCATTGCTGCAGCATTGATCGAGGTCGGCGGCGAACTGGCCGGCTACGGCCGCAAACCGGACGGCCAACCGTGGCGCGTGCTGGTGGAATCCGCACCGGAAGAGGATACGCACACCGAAACCCCGCCACGGGTGCTGGCGCTGGACGGCAAGGCGGTGGCCACTTCGGGCGATCGCTGGCACCAGTACCAGGCCAATGGCGAGGCCTACAGCCACAGCCTCGACCCGCGCAGCGGCACGCCGGTGCGCCAGGTCGCCGCAGCGGTCACCGTGGTGGCAGACGACGCGATGCATGCTGATGCCTGGGCCACCGCACTGACCGTCCTTGGTCGCGAACACGGCATGGCACTGGCCGAGCGCGAAGGCCTGGCTGCACGCTACCTGCAGCGTGCAGCGGACGGCGCGCGGGAGTTCCTCAGCAGCGCCTTCCAGCGCCTGCTCGACGAGCAGGATGCATGAGCACCCGGCCGTCACGCGCCTGGCTCGGCAACGGCCTGGTCCTGCTTCTGCTGGCGCTGATCGGTTGGGCGTTGCTGCGCCTGCATCTCGGCGAAGCGTGGTGGCACGGCGCGCCGCCAGCGCGGCAGTCGCAGATCGCGGTGCTCGCTACGGCGTTGTATGCGCTGGCCTGCGCCGCACTGTGGTGGCGTGGGCGCCCGCGCGACGATGCCGCCTCCGCTGACGCCGCACCGATCCTGCTGGTCTGGTCCAGCCAGACCGGTTTTGCCCGCGACCTGGCCGAACGCAGTGCCGAGGCCCTGCGTGGTGCCGGCGTGCCGGTGCGCGTGCGCGGCCTGCATGAGGTCGACGCCACCTTGCTGGCCGGCAGCCAGCGTGCATTGTTCATCGCCAGCACCACCGGCGAAGGCGATCCGCCCGACCACGCCCTGCCGTTCCTGCGCGGGGTGATGGCCACGCCGCCTTCACTGCAGCACCTGCACTACGGCGTGCTCGCACTGGGCGACCGCAGCTACGGTCACTTCTGCGGATTCGGCCACCAGCTTGACCAATGGCTGCGCCAGCACGGCGCGCATCCGCTGTTCGATGCGATCGAGGTCGACAACGCCGATCCGGCAGCGCTTCGTCATTGGCAACAGCTGCTGGGACAACTCGGCGGCGGCGCCAGTGAACTGCCCGACTGGAGCCCGGCCGAATACCAGCCGTGGACGCTACTGCAGCGCGAACATCTGAACCCGGGCAGCCCCGGCGGTCCAGTGTATTGGTTGCGCCTGCGGCCACCGGCCGGCGCAGATGTGCAGTGGCAGGCCGGCGACATCGCCGAGATCGGCCCGCAGCACGCATCGCACACCGTGCGTGCCTGGCTGGACGCACAATGCTTCGATGCGGATACCGTGCTGGATGACGGGCAGACGTTGCTGGCGCGTGTCGCGCGCTCGCACCTGCCCTCATTGGTTCCCCCGGGTGATCTGCCCGCTTTGCTGGCGACCCTGCAGCCGCTGCCGCATCGCGAGTACTCCATCGCCTCGGTGATGGCCGACGGCGCGGTGGAGCTGCTGCTGCGTCGCCAGCTTCGCGCCGATGGAACACCCGGCATCGGCAGCGGCTGGCTGTGCGACCACGCGGTCATCGGCGCGCCGGTGCAGCTGCGCCTGCGCCGCAACGACAATTTCCACGGCGTCGCCGCCGAGGTACCGCTGCTGCTGATCGGCAACGGCACCGGCATCGCCGGCCTGCGCGCGCACCTGCACGAACGCGTACGCAGTGGCGCGCGCCGTACCTGGCTGCTGTTCGGTGAGCGCACTGCCGCGCATGACTTCCACTTCGGTGAAGAACTGCAGGCGATGCTGGAAGACGGCACGCTGGCGCGGCTGGATGCAGTGTTCAGCCGCGATGGCGGTGTGCATCGCTATGTGCAGGACCGCCTGCTGGCCGAAGCAGCAACACTGCGGCAGTGGATGGATGAAGGCGCGACGATCCTGGTCTGCGGCAGCCTGCAGGGCATGGCCCCGGCGGTGGATGCGGTGATCGAGCAGGTGCTGGGGACTGCGGACAAGGAAGCGCTACTGCTGGCCGGTCGTTACCGGCGCGATGTGTATTGAGCTCACCGCATCCACGCATGGCGTGGATCTACTGAACGGCGTGTCCGGGCAGCGTGGCAATCGCACACCCGTAGATCCACGCCATGCGTGGATAGCGCCCACCGGCGCCGAGGAATCATCCCGCCGCCGCACTGACCCGGATCGCCAGCAACTCGCCCCCGCCCTGCAACGCATGCCTTTGCCGTTCACCGGCCGCCAACCACGCGGTATCGCCAGCGTGCATCGGCGGCAGGCCACTGTCGGCACCGAACGCCGCCTGACCGGCCAACAGATGCAACGCCCAGGCCACGCCCGGTTCGCAGAAGAAGAACATCGCGCCCACCAGCGGCCGATGCAGTAGTTCGGCCTGCAGCAGGTCGCGCTTCCACATCAGGTTGAAGTCGTGGGTGGTGCCGTCGACCAGTTCGCCGTGCAGCGTTTCCTCGCCCGCAAAGCGCACGCGCCCATGCGGCGGCAGGACTTCGGCCACGCGGCCATCCTCGAAGCGCAGGCGCACGCCATTGCCCTGCAGCAGCACCAGCTCGCGCTCCACGCCGGGAAACGCGGAGAACGCGGCGTCCAGCTCGATCTCGGCCACCGACAGGCGCAGCGCCCAGTCATTCCCCTGCGCAGGCAGGCGCAGGATCTCGCGGGTCCAGCCAAGTCCATTCCGCCAGCGTTCGCGGCGATAGTCCAGGCTGGAAATGACCTGGCTCGGAGTGTGCAGCAGGGAGTCGATGTTCATCCACGCATTGCATCATGCCGCGCGCCGTCGTGCATCACCGCGTGGCCAGCGTGCCCTGGCCGCCGCACCCGCCGGCCAGCAGCTGCGAGTGTTTCAACCAGTCCTGGTCGGGGTAATAGGCGAACACCATCGTGCCGCCACGCAACGCATCGATCAGTGGCTTGGCCACCGACAGGCGCACCGCCGGACAGCCCAGGCTGCGGCCCAGCCGCCCCTGCAGCTGCGCGGTGGCCGGGTTCACATATGGCGCGCCGTGGATGACGATCGCGCGTTCGCGCGCGCGGTCATTGAAGCCCGGTTCCAGCCCGGCCAGGCGCAGCGAATACCCGTTGCCGCCCATGTAGGTCTCCTGCGCGGTGAACGCGCCGAGGCTGGACATGAAACTGCCATCGCGGTTGGAGAAGTGCTCGGTGCGGTTCTCGCCGCTGTTGCGGCCATGCGCCACCCATTCCTCGAACAGCAGGCGCTGGTGGGCCAGGTCGAACACCCACAGGCGCGGCTCGGTGGACGGTCGCGAGTAATCGATAACGCTCAGTCGGTCACCGTTGATGCCAAGCTCCGGCCGCTGCAACGCACAGCGCATGGCCTGCGCCGCCAGCTGCAACACGTGGCGGTCGGCCTTGGGCGCACTGCGCGACAGCAAGGCAGCCAGATCATCGGCACTGGTGGCGAGGGCGGGCGTCTGTGCCAGCGCCGGGGCGCTGGCCGAGGTCGCCAGCAGGCCGAACGCGGCCAGCCGGCACAGGCGGGATGCAGTCATGGGCACAACGAGGGGACTCAGTTGCCCTTGAGGGTGGACCCTGGCGGCTCGGATTCCAAGACCGGCTGCATTCCGGATTCAGCCGGGCTTGGGCGGACCGCCGGCAGCGAGGTCACCAGCAGGGTCGTGCCCGGCACCAGCACCCGGTACAGCTGGCGGGCGAACTCGGCCGGCAGCGCCATCGGCAGCGAGGGCGTGGCCAGCAGGTCCGGCGTGGCCTGGGCGCGGTCCTGGCCCAGCAACGGGTAGGCCGTCCACTGGTGCAGGCGCTGGTTCACGTCCAGCGGGCTGGGCGTATCGCTGTAACCCTGCCCCATCACGAACAGGGTGGTGCCCTGGAAGGCCGGCAGCGCGTCGGCCTTCAGCGGCGACTCGCCGATCATCACGCCATCGCGCAGCACGTACAGGCGCTGGTCGTGCAGGCTGACCAGGATGCCGACCTGCCCGGCCGGCGCCGCGCTGTCGTTCCACCAGGCCTGTGCCGACGCCCCACCCTCCGTCTCCGGCAGGGCCTGGCCGCGTGCATTGACCGGCGCCAGCACTGACGGATAGGCCAGGGTCATCGGCGAGCTCTTGGCATCGGCCACCACGACGGTATCGCCACGCTGGGTTTCGCTGAACAGCTTCTGCGCGAAGGCCTGCGGCAGGCGCACGCAGCCGTGCGAGGCCGGATGCCCGGGCAGGCTGCCGCCATGCAGGGCGATGCCATCCCAGGTCAGCCGCTGCATGTACGGCATCGGCGCGCTGTTGTAGAGGTTGGACCTGTGGTCCTTGTCCTTCTGCAGGATGGTGAACACGCCGGTCGGTGTCTCGTGCCCGGCCTTGCCCGAGCTGATCGTGGTCAGGCCGATGGCAATACCGTTGCGGTAGACGTAGGCACGCTGCTCATCGAGGCTGACCACCAGCACGATCGGGCCGGTCGGCGAGATTTCCGGATGCCACAGGTATTCGCCCGGCTTCAGGTCGGTCGGCCCGCGTACCTCGGCGGTGCCGGCGGTGGCGGCTGCGGGCTTGGCAGCCGGTGTCGTCGCAGCGGCATGGGCCAGCAGCGGCAGGGCCAGTGCAAGGGCGAGCATCAGGGTCGTGGGGCGGTGCGGAAGCATCCAGCGCGGGTCCTTTCCATGCAGAGCGGCCACCGTACACCATCGGCCCGTGGTGGCCGCGGCAAAACCTGGCGCCAGAAATGAAACTGCCCGGCGACACAGCCATGTGTCGTACCGGGCAATCGTTACGTCCTTGTCGGCCTGCTGCCGCCCCCTCGCATCCTGCGCTGTGGGGGTAGCGTTGCATCCTGCACGCGGCCGCGTCTGTCCTGTTTGTATCTCAGCCCCTTCCACAGGTCTGTGATGCCACCATCCTGGTGATTGGTGCCGCGTCCTGCGGCGGTCGGTGGTCACGGCCTTCCTGTCCGCGACCGGTGAACCAGCCTCCTGCCGGTTCCGACGATTCCTGCTGTCAGCGCCTGGGTACGGTCCGCACCGGTACCGATCCGGGTACCGGATCCGCCGGCAACAACCTGTTGCCTACGGTGATCCGCTGTCGATTCCGTTCGACGATCGCTTTCCCTATCCCCTTCACCTGCGCCAGGTCCTCGACGCGATGAAACGGGCCGTGTCTGCGCCGGTGCTCGACGATCGCCTCGGCCTTGGCGGCCCCGACCATCGTCAATCCCTGCTGCAGCGCCTGGGCATCGGCGCGGTTGATGTCGATCGGTTCGGCGGCATGCGCCCCAGCGATCCCCACTACCAGCACCAGTGCCCTCAACACGACACTCCAAGGCACGACGTGTATCTCCCTGTGATTCTGGCCGCCCCGACCGGCAATCCCGTCGGCAGGAACAGTGTCCGTCACCACATGTGCACAGCCTATCGGTTTCCCGGATTTCCGTAAGCCAGCCAAATACCCGACGTGATGTAGGAAAAACCCTACCCGTGGCACAGGCGTAGAATGGCCGGATCAGCCCATGCAACCGGAGTTTCAGATGGACAGCGCCAAGCTCGGCCAATTCGTCAATGACAAGTGGGACAGCGAAATCGTCCCGCAGTTGGTCGACTACATCCGCATTCCCAACAAGTCGCCGATGTTCGACGCCAATTGGGTGCAGAACGGCTATATGGAACAGGCGGTCACCCTGATGGAGAACTGGGCCAGGGCCCAGCAGCTGCCCGGCCTGAAGGTTGAAGTGGTGCGCCTGGAAGGCCGTACGCCGCTGATCTTCCTGGAAATTCCCGCGACCGGCGCCGAAACCGGCGACGACACCATCCTGCTCTACGGCCATCTGGACAAGCAGCCGGAAATGACTGGCTGGGATGACGGTCTCGGCCCGTGGACGCCGGTCCTTCGCGGCGACAAGCTGTACGGCCGCGGCGGTGCGGACGACGGCTACGCCATCTTCGGCTCGCTGGCCGCCGTGCTGGCGCTGCAGGCCCAGGGCCTGCCGCACGCCCGCTGCGTGGTGCTGATCGAGGCCTGCGAAGAGTCCGGCAGCTACGACCTGCCGGCCTACGTCGACCACCTGGCCGAGCGCATCGGCAAGCCCTCGCTGGTGGTCTGCCTGGATTCGGGCTGCGCCAACTACGACCAGCTGTGGTGCACCACCTCGCTGCGCGGCCTGACCGGCGGCAACTTCACTGTGAAGGTGCTCAACGAAGGCGTGCACTCCGGCGATGCCTCCGGCGTGGTGCCGTCCAGCTTCCGCCTGCTGCGCCAGCTGCTGTCGCGCATCGAGGACCAGGACACCGGCCGTATCCTGATCGACGGCATGAACGTGGAAATCCCGGCCGAACGCCTGGAACAGGCCAGGCGCGCGGCCGAAGTGGTGGATACCGAGATCTTCGAGAAGTTCCCCATGGTCGACGGCCTGCGTCCGATGAACGAGGACCTGACCGAGCTGGTGCTCAACCGCACCTGGCGCCCGGCGCTGTCGGTCACCGGCGTGGGCGGCATGCCGCCGCTGGAATCGGCCGGCAACGTGCTGCGCCCGCAGACCTCGGTGAAGCTGTCGCTGCGCCTGCCGCCGACCGCCGATGGCAAGACCTGCGGCGAGCTGCTGAAGGAAGCGCTGCTGCGCGACCCGCCGAACGGCGCGCAGGTCACCCTGGACCTGGAAAAGGCCTCCACCGGCTGGAACGCCCCGGCCATGGCGCCGTGGCTGACCCAGGCCATCGACGATGCCAGCCAGGCCTTCTTCGGCAAGCCGGCGATGTACATGGGCGAAGGCGGCTCGATCCCGTTCATGGGCATGCTCGGTGAGAAGTTCCCGGGTGCGCAGTTCATGATCACCGGCGTGCTCGGCCCGCACTCCAATGCGCACGGCCCGAATGAGTTCCTGCACATCCCGATGGGCAAGAAGGTCACCGCCTGCGTGTCCAAGGTGATCAGCGAGCACTACGCCGCCAGCCTGCGTGGCGAGACCAGCGGTTCGCCGGTGGCTGCCGACAGCGGCACCCGCCACGGCGACCACGGCTGCTGCTGATCCGGCACCGGTGACGGACGCAGCCTGGCCTTGCTAGGCTGCGTCCACACTCAAGCGGAATCCGCGCGCATGAATGGTCTGTTCGGCAGCAGCAGCTGGTTGTACATCCTGCTGGTCGGCTTCTTGGTCGGCCTGCTCGGGCGTTTCTTCATGCCCGGCAACAACCGCATGGGCTGCCTGCTGACCATCGTGCTGGGCATCCTCGGTGCACTGCTGGCCGGTTGGTTCGGCCAGTACATGGGCTGGTACGCCCCCGGCGAACCGGCCGGTTTCCTCGGTGCGGTAGTGGGCGCGGTGGCCGTGCTGGCCGTCCTGCGCCTGTTCAGCGGCCGCCGCTGACCCCGTCCCTCCTTCTCCCCTCCTGTTCCCGACGTTGGCGCGCCCAGCGCCCCCGGATATGCCCGCATGACCGAATCCGCCTCCGATCCCCAGCGCAGCGCGCGGCGCCTGCAGTGGGCCCGTACCCAGCTCGACGATGCCAGCGCGGTGGTCGAGCGCGCTTCGGTCGATGCCGGCATGCGCAGCTACTGGCGCACGACCAGCACCCGTGGCAGCCACATCGTGATGGACGCCCCACCGGGGCTGGAAGATCCGCGGCCGTGGCTGCGCATGCGCGGCCTGCTGCACGACCACGGCCTGCGCGTGCCTGCATTGCTGGCGCAGGACCTGGAGGCCGGCTTCCTGCTGCTGGAAGATCTCGGCGGCCCGACCCTGGCCAGGATCCTCGACGAGCGCAACGCCGATGAATGGTTCGGCCGCGCGATCGAACAGCTGCTGCGCCTGCAGGCGATTCCGGTACCGGCCGACTTCGGCCAGTTCGGCGAAGCGCTGCTGCAGCGCGATGCCGGCCTGTTCGACGAATGGTTCCTGCAGCGTCACCTGAACCTGGAACTGGACTGCGGTGAGCTCGAGGGGCTACAGCTGGTGCATCGCCGGTTGATGGACAACGCGCTGGGCCAGGCCCAGCTGATGACCCACCGCGATTACATGCCGCGCAACCTGATGCCGGTCGACGACGGCCCCGCGGTGCTGGATTTCCAGGACCTGGTGCGTGGCCCGATCGCCTACGACGCGGTGAGCCTGTTCAAGGACGCCTTCCTGAGCTGGCCGCTGCAGCGCGTTGACGAGTGGCTGGCGCAGTACCACGAACGCGCGCGCGACGCCGGCCTGCCGGTGCCCGACCGCGCCACCTTCCTGCGCGATGCCGACTGGATGGGCATCCAGCGCCACGTGAAGATCCTCGGCCTGTTCTGCCGCTTGCGCTACCGCGACAACAAGGGCCATTACCTGGACGACGCACCGCGCTTCATCGGCTATCTGGATGAAGTGCTGCCACGCTATCGCGAGCTGGCCCCCCTGCAGCAGCTGCTGGAAAACCGCATCAAGCCGGCGCTGGCCGACCTGGGCGCACCGATGCGCGTGGCCCGATGAAGGCGCTGGTCTTTGCCGCCGGGCTCGGCGAGCGCATGCGCCCGCTGACCCTGCACACACCCAAGCCGCTGCTGGAAGTGGCCGGCAAGCCACTGATCGTCTGGCACCTGGAGCGCCTGGCGGCGCTCGGCGTACGCGAGGTAGTGGTCAACACCGCGTGGCTGGCCGAGCAGTTCCCGGCGACGCTGGGTGATGGCAGCCAGTGGGGCCTGCGCCTGCATTTCCTTTACGAAGGGCAGACCCCACTGGAAACCGGCGGCGGCATCCTCAATGCACTGCCGGTGCTGGGCGATGCCCCGTTCCTGGTGGTGAACGGCGATATCTGGACCGATTTCAATTTCGCCACGCTGCCGCGCGAGCCGCAGGGCCAGGCACACCTGGTGCTGGTCGACAATCCGGTTCAGCACCCGAACGGTGACTATCGGCTGGATGCACAGGGCCTGCTGCACCACGACCGCGCAGGGCCATGCCTGACCTATGCCGGCATCGGCGTGTACCGCCCCTCGATCGTGGCCGACTGGCGCGCGGTGATCGGCGATGCGCCGGGCAGCGAGCGGCTGCCGCCGAGGTTCTCGGTGGTGCCGCTGCAGAAGCATTTCATGGCGCAGGGGTTGATGACGGGGCAGCACCATCGGGGGCGTTGGACCGATGTCGGGACCGTGGATCGCCTGCGCGCGCTGGATGTGGAGCTGGCGGCGAACGGCTGAGCCCCTCGTGGCTGGACTCATTGAAAGCAGAAGCCGTGCTTGGCCGGTCGGGGTGGGCTGCGCAGGGGACGCTGCAAGTCCCCCTCCGGGGCCCGGCCCAGCCGCTGGCGGCTGTGCGTTCGGGCGCTTGCGAAGCAGTGCTTCGCAAGCAAAGCGCCCTCACCC
>NZ_JAVFVN010000204.1:0-326 GCF_030910085.1 Stenotrophomonas maltophilia group sp. RNC7
AAAAAGAATATTAACGGCTTTTGTTTAAGTTTAAATTTCTTTAGATATTGTGGAATTAATGGATCTAAACCATATAACTTATAACGTTGTTTTTCTTCTTTTAATTGATTACAAAACCAAATATTATGAGCAATTATACTATCTGCAATTATAGCAAAATGATCTTGATGTTCTCTTTTCCAACTTAAATTTTTATGCTCAAAATTTTCGTATTTAGTATGAGTATTTTTATCCTTCTCTTCTTCAAATGCTGAATTGTAATTTTTTATAAGCCTATCAAATAATATAAATCCTGCTAATATTCCATGGTCTATAGAATGAAAATA
>NZ_JAVFVN010000206.1:0-575 GCF_030910085.1 Stenotrophomonas maltophilia group sp. RNC7
CGGATGCGGAGGACCTCGTTCAGGAAACCCTAACGAAAGCTCTTTTGAACCGAGACAAATATGTCCCCTACGGATCGCTCAAATCATGGCTCTTCACCATCATGAAGAACACATTCTGCAGCAAGTTCAAATGGGCTGCCAGAGAAACTGATCTCAGCGAATGGGATGATATTGCTGCGCCTGCATCGCAGGACTATGCAATGGAGCTCCAGGATGTTGGGCGGGCACTTGACGATCTGCCCAATATTTATCGCCAAGCGCTGAAACACGTTGCCCTTGATGGATTGCCATATGAAGCCGCGGCAAACGCAATGAACTGCTCAGTTGGCACCGTCAAAAGCAGACTGAACCGCGCGCGTTGCCGGCTGGAACGAAGGCGCTGAATAATGCCGCCTCCCAGCGACAACCAACGAGGCGCTCTTCAGGGCGCCTCGCTTAATTTGGCGGGAACGCGCATTCTTATCCTGAGGCAGGTTCAGATCTCCATGAAATTCCAAGATTCAAATCGATTTACATGGAGCATGATGCAGCGACGCCTTCCACGAGTGCAGCAGATTACGGCCAGGAGAAAAACA
>NZ_JAVFVN010000668.1:0-281 GCF_030910085.1 Stenotrophomonas maltophilia group sp. RNC7
CCGCCGGCCGATCTGGCCATTGACTTCGCTGGTATCGGCGGCACTGCCACCGCGGTTGTCGCTTCGGAGAAGAAGACCGTCGCCGACCTGGACATCACCACGGTGGAAGGCGCCCAGCGCGCTCTGTCCATCGTTGACGACGCATTGACTTCGGTGAACTCCTCGCGTGCCGACATGGGTGCGATCCAGAACCGCTTCACCTCCACCATCGCCAGCCTGAACACCACCTCGGAAAACCTGTCGGCCTCGCGTAGCCGTATCCGCGACACCGACTACGCCAA
>NZ_JAVFVN010000275.1:0-1352 GCF_030910085.1 Stenotrophomonas maltophilia group sp. RNC7
GGTGAATGGTGGGTATGTGCGACACCCGCCTGTGACATGGAGCCAGGGCAGAACACAGTAGCTTTTGTGGTCGACAGCAATGAATTGCGGCCGTTCACTGCGTTGAAACTTAATGTCTTCAACGAAAGTGACCTTGAGGAAAGAGACATCAATAGCGGGCTTTATTGTTTCGCTGAAACGAGTCCCAATGAAATAACGTGCTTGGGGCTTCCCGTACCTGCCAACGCCCTGGGACAAGGATCGTCGGAGAAAGTGACCTGGCGCACGTTTGTAGCGAAGAATGACGGAATGTTGAGCGGTACAGAATTGGACCTCATCAAACCGCAACTGGCTGGTGGCTCACTTGAAATTGCCCCGGCCAAGGCGACAGTTCATGCTAAACTGCGTTACGAATACGCCCTTAATTTCATTCAGAAGGTTGGAACAAGCGTAACACGCATCGGTCTTGGATACAGAGGCAGCGCTTTTGCTACTCGCGTTGATGCAGCGAATAACGACGCATGATTTTATACTATGTGAAACATTTCAGAAACTCTTAAAAGTCAGTCGGTTGCCTTGTTAGCGTGGATTAGATTGATCCTCTAAAAACATGCTTAGCCGCATTAGAAGGATCTCTATATCTTTGGTTTCGCATTCCCAGACCGTCATTGAGCTCCATCCGAGCTGTTTCAAGTTCTCGTAATTTCGCCTGTCGCGTGAACGGTTTTTTCCGATTTTATCATGCCAAAAATCGATGCGCGTTTTGGGGGCTCTGCCGCGGGGGCAATCGTGTCCGTGCCAGAAACATCCGTGGACGAAAACCGCTGTCTTCCTTCCGAGGAAAACGATATCTGGCGAGCCTGGAAGGTCGCGTCGATGCAGTCGAAACCGATAGCCACGTGCAAACAACGCCCTGCGAACAATTAGCTCGGGCTTGGTATTTTTTGACTTCACGGCTTGCATGTTTCTGCGCCGTTGTGCGGTCGTTTGAGTATCCATTCCAGCAGTGTAGTGTGCTCGTGCAAAGGCTGCAAAGAATTTGGTTACTTAAGCATACAACCGTACTGCGGAAACAAATAAGGAGTTGTCACTCGTGGCGCAAATGGGAAACTTCCGAATTCGGTACACGAAACCAAACATGTAGTTCAATGAAAGCCGTATTCGACACGAAGCCGACCTCCATCTATGACGACGACCAAACTGAGGATTATCAGTTCCCGCGACGTTATCTCAACACTGTTCGACAGTGCGAGAACGATTGGGTGGTGCTTCGGAGACCACGCGCCGACGGAGGAAATCTCGCGTACTTCGCTGTGGCTCGAATTGCCGAGGTCGAGCAAGACATCAATAATCCATATGATGCCAGGTATGCC
>NZ_JAVFVN010000286.1:0-357 GCF_030910085.1 Stenotrophomonas maltophilia group sp. RNC7
CATGGCAACGTCAACGTACTTTTTCAATAACAATGAAAACATAAAATATAATGATGTATTGGATAAGATGGTAGAAGGATTTCCTTTCAGGACCAGTATTAACTGGCAATCTCTGCCTCTCGCTTTTCAGAGTAATATAGACGATATCATCAATGCGAATGACTATCTGTATTTGTTCAAAAAGGATAAATACATCAAGTTCTCGCTTATCCATGAAGAGGTTGTAGCAGGCCCTGCGCCGATCACTGACGGTTGGCCTGGTCTGGCTGGCACGGGTTTGGAGGCCGGTATCGATACGGCTGCGGAATGGCCTGATGCTGACGACAGGAGCAGTATCAAGACTGTATTGTTTACAAA
>NZ_JAVFVN010000343.1:0-320 GCF_030910085.1 Stenotrophomonas maltophilia group sp. RNC7
CTTACTTCGGATGTTTAACTTATAAATTTTTTATTGAAGGTTGAGGTTGAGGATGAATTTTCTTATATTAACAAACCAATATCCTAAAAAAACGAACTTGTATAGAAATGGATTTGTTCATCAGAGAGTAAAAGCTTATTCTAAGAACGGACATAATACAGTTATATGGGTTATGAATGATCAAAAGGATAAAGAAGTCTATTATTTTGACGGTGTGATGGTTATTGAAGGGAATCCTAAAGAGTTTAATAGATATATGAAAGAAGAAAAAATTGATAGGATTTTAATACATTTTTTATTAGAGAATATGGTTGATGCTT
>NZ_JAVFVN010000345.1:0-368 GCF_030910085.1 Stenotrophomonas maltophilia group sp. RNC7
TGGGGGAAGGCCCCAACAACCCACAAAAAAAATACCGGACCCCCCCCCCCCCCAAAAAAAAAAAACACACAACCCCCCCCCACCCAAGCCAACAATATGAAAAAAACAAAAACAAAAAAAACAAAACCAAAAAATCACAACAGCCAACCACCAACAAAAAAAAAAACACAAAAACCCCCCCCCCCACCAGCCCCCGCCACCTGAACACCAACCACCCCACAAACCCCCCCCCACACCCCCAAATGATTGGGGAGGGCGGGCCCCACCCAAAAAAAAAAAAAAACCCACCCCCCCCCCCCGCGGGGGGCAGCGCGGGGTATAGCACCCACCCACCACCCCCCCCCCCCAAAAAGAACACCAAGCGGTGG
>NZ_JAVFVN010000349.1:0-361 GCF_030910085.1 Stenotrophomonas maltophilia group sp. RNC7
CTTCTAGCTCTTCTTCTGTGAATCCGGCATCTTTAAACCAGTCAATAGAATATTCTATATTAACTGGTTGAAGCTGAGTGTTAATAGATATTCTTTTTAAATTAAAATATAGTGCACACGCTAATCTGTGCGATCCATCCACTAATTGTAAATTTGGATCTACTAAAATACTACTATCTTTACTAAAGCCATTTCTCTCTATGCTTTTTATAAGTTCTTTAAATCTATCTATATCGTGAATTTTTTGTCCCCTTGCCCTCTGCATCTTATCATATAGCCTAAATCCACAATTATTTTCTCCATAATATTCTTCAATTGCCAAATATCTAACTATAGTATCCATACGATTAAATATGTTTTC
>NZ_JAVFVN010000360.1:0-406 GCF_030910085.1 Stenotrophomonas maltophilia group sp. RNC7
CGATTATCCTTGGTCTTGATACCCGCGATCCGTCGGCGCCCGTCCACACAGTCATCGACGCTGGCACCATTGGGGTTTACGCTTCCGGCGGTAATATTACCGGCACCAATGTCGAGGTCATCTCCGGCAATTGGGGCGCGAACGTCACCGATGCTGGTATCATAAATCTGACCGGCGGCTCGATCGCCGCGGTTACCGGCGTCTTCAATGCCGATCTCACAGATGGCGGCAGCTTTACCGCTAGCGGCGTCGCCATTACAACCACGGGCACCGGAGTTAATACCACAGGCGCCAACAGCGTGAGCACGCTGCAGGATAACGGTGGTACGCATACAACGATTAAAACCAGCAATAACGCCACCGGTATTCTAGTGCGCAGTGGTGGCCAGGTCACCGGCAGCGGTGT
>NZ_JAVFVN010000380.1:0-1450 GCF_030910085.1 Stenotrophomonas maltophilia group sp. RNC7
AATAGGGCAGAAGGTTTCAGTCAAGCAAACATATTGCCCTACTGCCTTACTGCCCTATTCCCCTAACCTTACATCACCAGAATTGGTGCCTTTGCCGGAACACGATCATAGAGATCGATGATGTCCTGGTTCAGGAAGCGCACGCAGCCCGAGGAAACTGCCTTGCCGATTGACCACCATTCCGGGTTGCCGTGCAGGCGGTACAGCGTGTCCTTGCCGTCCTGGAAAATATAGAGCGCGCGGGCGCCGAGCGGGTTCTTGAGACCCGGAGCCATGCCGCCATTCTTGGCGCTGTACTGCACCAGTTCCGGCTGGCGGGCGACCATTTCATCCGGCGGAGTCCAGCGCGGCCACTGGCGCTTGTACTGGATCACGGCGCGGCCCGACCATGCAAAGCCTTCGCGGCCTATGCCGACCCCGTAGCGCATTGCCTGGCCGTTTTCGAGGACCAGATAGCAGAAGCGGTTGGCCGTATCGATGACGATCGTACCCGGCAGTTCGCCTGTCGGATCCTGCACCACCTGGCGCAGGAAGCGCTTGTCCATCTTCTGGATCGGGATTGCCGGAAGCATGAAGCCGCCATCTTCAACGGCGGCGTACATCTGTGCCCAGCCGCCATAGGATGAATCGACATTGGCCTGCGGGGTGCGGTTGATCGGGTTGCCCGACTGATCCACATCGATAATTGGAACATTCTGCCCCAACTGAGCGCAACCGGCCAGGCCGGCGGCCGCTGTTGCTGTCATTGCCGTCAGAAAGGAACGGCGGGTAAGGGTCGTTTGCATATGAAAACCAGTTTAGTGACGGGAGGAGTTACAGATACACATTCAGGGTTAACGAATTGCGACCCGACCAAATTGTGGCAGATACGCAGTGAGCGGTGAAAACGGCCTGAAACGGCTGTTTCCGGTGTTTGGTTGCACGGAAAACGCCCGAAAATTGTGGCGTACACCCGTTCTTAATGCGGCCTAATCGTGGCGAAGGCCCACCAGCATGGCTCGTGTTGCAGCCGCGACACAATTTTGGGTGCAGCGGCCAGCTTTCGATAAATCCGGCAAGTTCAAATTTTAGTGAAAACTCAATCGAGCAGTTGGAGGCTTGGCAAAATGAGCGCCGGAGCGAACTCCTTATATTCGTCGGGCTGGTTGGAACGGTTGATCCAGACCCCGCGCATGCCGAACCGCACCGCGCCCGCCACGTCCCAACGGTTCGAAGACTGGAACGAGATCGCCGACGGATAAAGCCGCCAGTGGAGGGTGATGAGTTCATAGACTGCCGGCGCGGTCTTGTACTTCCTGACTTCATCGACCGAAACCACGTCGTCGAGCAGAACATCGAGCGCCGCCGAACGGACAGCGGATTCCAGCATTGCGGGCGATCCGTTGGAGAGAATGGCGAGCCTTGCGCCCTTCTCTTTCAGGCCTTTGAGGGCCGCGGGCACTTCCGGATA
>NZ_JAVFVN010000384.1:0-308 GCF_030910085.1 Stenotrophomonas maltophilia group sp. RNC7
CGAGATGCGGGCTTACCTGGCGACGGGCATCGATGCGTTCTTCACCGATGACCCGGCGCTCGGCCGGCAGGCGGTGGATGGGATGGGCGCGGCGGGGAACTGATTCTCCTGGTAGTGGCGGCCCCGGGGCCGCCACGCAACGCCAGCCAACCAACGTTGAGGCGATTGCCCGCCCCCCGCCCGCCCCACCCGCGCGGTGGGGGTGTGGTTCGCGCCGGCCGCGGGCCGCAACTCTAATCACCGTTCGTTGGCCGCCGTGGCTGGCCCGCCCCGCGCCCCCCACTACCAGGAGAATCAGTTCCCCGCCG
>NZ_JAVFVN010000438.1:0-369 GCF_030910085.1 Stenotrophomonas maltophilia group sp. RNC7
ACCCCCTCGGCCACGGGCATGATGCCCATGGCCGTGCACGCCTCGAGAATCGCGCGCACGATCGCCTGCCGAGGGCCGTCCGAATGGATATTCTGGATGAGCTTGCGGTCGATCTTGAGCTTGTCGGGCTGGAATTCGGCCAGCAGGGACAGGCCGGCAAAGCCCGCGCCAAAATCGTCAATCGCCACGCCGATCCCGGCTCTGCGCAAACGTTCGATGGCAGCGCCGAAATCCCCCTGGTTGGCGACGGCCTCCTGCTCGGTAACCTCGACGATCACCTGTTGGGGCGACAGGCCGCATGCGGCGATCTGGTCAAGCAGATGGTCCACCGCCGCGGGATCCGCAACCAACGACATGGGCAGCAGATTC
>NZ_JAVFVN010000448.1:0-313 GCF_030910085.1 Stenotrophomonas maltophilia group sp. RNC7
GGAGATCGGCCTGATCTTCAGCCTGGTGGCCTTGGGCGTATTTATCTCCTTTCGCCTGCTGCGCTTTCCGGACCTGACCGTTGATGGCAGTTTCCCGCTGGGCGGCGCCGTCTGTGCCACGCTGATCGCCTCGGGCACCGACCCGTTCGTGGCCACCATCGCCGCCACTTTCGCCGGCGCCGCCGCGGGGCTGGTCACCGGCTGGCTCAACGTCAAGCTCAAGATCATGGATCTGCTGGCCAGCATCCTGATGATGATCGCGCTGTATTCCGTGAACCTGCGCATCATGGGCAAGCCCAACGTGCCGCTCATC
>NZ_JAVFVN010000514.1:0-11928 GCF_030910085.1 Stenotrophomonas maltophilia group sp. RNC7
CTACCGGCACATGCTGGAAAAGCACTCGTTGAAGCAAAGCATGTCCCGACGTGGCAACTGCTTGGACAATGCGGCAATGGAAAGCTTCTTCGGGACGCTGAAGTCGGAGTTCTTCTACCTGAACAGCTTTGACAGCATCGAGAGTCTGGAGGCCGGGCTAGTGGAGTACATCAAGTACTACAACCAAGAGCGAATCAGATTGAAATTGAAGGGGCTAAGCCCGGTAAAGTACCGGGAACAGGCCCAACCAGCCGCCTGACCCCACCGTCCAAGTCTCGGGGGTCACTTCACCATGGGGGCTCGATGGCGCCATCCATGGCGCCATCGGTCCCGCGAACCCACCCCGACCGACCCCCGACAGCTTTCGGGCACGTCCAGCCACGGAAAAGAAAAAAGAAGACCAGAGCAAAAGCGGCCTGGCCGGCTCACTTTTTGTAGAGCCGAGCCCATGCTCGGCTGCTTTCAGGCCAGTCCGCGAAGCACGGCGTCACCGCCAGCCCCACCCACCCGGCCAGCCCCCAGGAAGCAGGCATTCCGCGACCAAGCCACGAGGGGCTGCGCCGTTGGCTGGAAACTACGGCCACCAGCCACGCCCGAACCGGGCGAAATGATCGGCCGCGCGTTCGAACGGATTGCGTGCACTCACCCCACCACACAGCAGGTACACCGGCAGGTACAGCGGCCCCAGCACCATGTACTGGTAAACGTGCGCGCGCTCGTGGTCGTCCAGCCGGATCAGCGGCTCCACGCCCCACCCCGCCTGATGCGCATAGGTCCGGCAGCAGATGCCGAGGTCATGGCCGGTATGCAGGATCACGTTGCCCAGGGTGATCGCCCCACCCGGCCCCCACGGCCAGCGATCGAACACCAGCGCGCAGTCACGGCTGCTCCAGCGCAATGTCGCGCCGCCGAGCATGCCGGCCAGGCCGCCGATCAGGCCGATCAGTGTGTTGGGCAGCGTCCATGCGGCGCCCAGCATCTGCAGCGCGCGCAGCCAGAGCGGCCAGGATCGAGCGGCGGTGTTCAATCCGCCTCGTTCGGAATCAGCAGCCACAGGATCAGGTAGATCAGAATGCCGGGGAAGGCGGCCGAGCCGATCGATACCAGCACGAACACGATCCGCACCAGGGTGGGGTTCCAGCCGAAGCGATGGGCAATGCCGCCCATCACGCCGGCAATCATGCGGTCGTTCAACGAACGCGACAGCGTCTTGGGCGTGGTGTTCACGGCGGTGTCTCCTCGGCTTGCGGGCAGAATCAGTCGAGCACGCCGCGACTCTACACCGCCTCCATGTCTACGGCGTGCGGAGACGCAGCGCCTGCAGGCGCGCACTGAACCAGGCGGCTGCGGTCTGTTCAGGCTGCCCCGGGCACTGGATGCGGTAAGGCTTCCCGCTCATGCTGCTCTGACTGGCGGCGCGCTCGATGAACTGCTCGGCGCTGTCCACCATGTCCTTCTTCAGCAGGTAGTCATACTTGCGCTGCAGATGGGCGCGCGCATCGCTGCCGTCGTACCAGCTGCCATTGCGCTGGAACCGGCACTGCGAGCCATCCAGGCTGGAGATCAGCTGGGCGATCTCCCGGCGTGCGTCGGCACTGGGTGCGGCGTGGGCAAGTGGTGCTGCCAGCAGTGCCGCAAGAATCAACAAAGTCCGGTACGTCATCATCCCCCCAAGTCAGTCGAGCATGGCTCGACTCTACAGGTCGCGTGCCTTCAACCAGCCATCAATCGTGGCCGGCACTTCGCGCTGCGCGCGGCCGGACACATAGATACCAATGTGGCCACCGCGGAAACTGGACTCGGTGTAGTCGTCCGTGCCCAGGCGCCCACGCATCGCGCGCGAGGCGTCCGGCGGTACCAGATGGTCCTGCTCGGCATAGATGTTCAGCACCGGCAAGGTCACCTGCGACAGATCCACCGCTTCCTCGCCGATCCGCACCGTGCCGTTCACCAGCCCGTTGCCCTGGTAGAACTGCTTGATGAAATCGCGGAACGCCTCGCCCGCCAGGTCCGGCGAATCGAAGATCCACTTCTCCATGCGCAGGAAGTCCTCAAGCGCCGCCTTGTCATCGAGGATGTCGAGCAGGCCCACATACTTCTGCACGTTCAGGCGGAATGGCTTGAGCATCAGGTAACTGGCGTTCATCAGGTCGGCCGGGATGTTGCCCAGCGTGTCGACCAGCAGGTCCACGTCCACCTGCCGCGCCCAATGCGAGAGCATGTTGTCGGCCGTCTGGAAGTCGACCGGGGTGACCATGGTGATCAGCTTGCCCAGCTTCTGCCGGCGCAGCGCGGCGTAGCAGAGTGCGAACACGCCGCCCTGGCAGATGCCGAGCAGGTCGACCGGGCCACCACTGCGCGCACGCAGCGCATCAACCGCACCATCGATATAGCGCAGCAGATAGTCCTCCAGCGTCTGGAAGCGCTCCGAACGATCCGGGTAGCCCCAGTCCAGCACGTACACATCCTGCCCGAGCGCCAGCAGCTTCTGCACCAGGGAGCGGTCGGCCTGCAGGTCGACCATGTACGGCCGGTTGACCAGCGCGTAGACGATCAGCAGCGGCGTGCGCCGGGTCGGCGCCTGTTCGCCGACGAAGCGGTACAGCACCACCTTGCCGTCGCGCCACACTTCCTCGCGGGCGGTCACGCCGTAGTCTACGTCTTCCACCTGCGGCAGCAGCTTCAGCCCCTCCATCAGCTTGCGCTGCATCGCCAGGGTTTCCTGCATCAGGTCGTCGGCGTTGAAGCCCAGCGGTCCCTTCATCGGTCACTCGCCCGCGCGGAAGTGCGAGGTGCGGCCTTCTTTGCAGGCGCCTTTTTCGCAGTCGCCTTCTTTGCCGGCGCAGCCTTCTTTGCGGCATTGCGTGCGGCTGGCTTCACCTTCGCCGGCGCCGGCTGCGCCACCGGATCGACCGCGGCGGTTCCAGCCAGCACCGCCACTTGTGCCTGCAGCCGGCGCAGGCTGCGCTCCAGCTCGGCGATGCGGCGGTGTGCGGCATCCATCTCGCTGCGGGTCGGCAGGCCGATACGTTCACTCATCTGTTCCACCTCGCGCTGCAGGCCGGCGCGCAGACGCATCTGCGCGTTGCCCAGCGAGGCGTACACCTGCTGGAACGGTTCGGACATGGCGACCTTGGCGTAGGCCTCCTCGGCCACTTCGATCCACAGGTCGAACATCGCGCGGGCGCTGGTCAGCTGGCTGCCCGGCTGTTCGTGCTCGGCCAGGCGCTGCTCGAACAGCGCAAAGGCCTCGTCCAATGCCCGCTTGATCTGGTCGACATAGGCGCGCGAATGCTGCTGGTACTCTTCCTGCGCACGCAGCAGGGCCTGCCAGCGCGCCCGGTGCTCGCGGCCGGGGCCGAATGCCGGGCTCTGCAGCCACGGGCCCGCCTGCAGCTGGAACTGCTGCAGCCATGCGGCGAATTCAGGTACTGCGGCACCGGCGTGGGTGCTGCCGCGGGCGCCCTGCAGCATCCATTGCAGCATGCCGTCGCCCTGCCCCTGCACCGCCTCACGCCAGGCCTGGGCCACGTCGGCACTGCTGGCGTCGCGGCCGGCAAACCGAGCGGCGACCTCCTGCATGGTGCCGTACCAGCTGCCCGCCTGTTCGCGGAACCGGCGCATGGCATCTTCCGGCGCGCCGGGCGCCTGTTCGGGCAGCAATTGGCCCCACCAGTCAAACAACCGTTGCCAGCTGCCGGGGTCGTCACCGGCAGGTGCAGCGGGCGCGCCCGCATGGCGCAGAGCATCACCCCAGGCGCCGAAGTACTGCCGGGCCAGGGTCTCGAAATCGCTGCTGCCGGCGTCGTGGGCCGAGCTGGTCATCGCAGGCCTCCGCAGGGCTGGCTCATGGCTTGGGGATACGCAGGGTCTTGCTGATCATCAGCGACCCGGACAGGGCGAACAGCAGCACTATCGGGTGCAGCTGCCACGGTCCGATCTGCCACTGGCCGAACCAGATGTTCTGGCCGATGGCATCGGTGCCGGCGGCGATCGCCAGCACGATCACCAGCACCAGGCTGGTCGGGATCGGGGTGCCCTCGAAATACGTGACCTTGCCCTCGTCGCCGGTCATTGCCTCGGCAGTGACGTTGTAGCGTGCCAGGCGGCTGACGCCGCAGCAGACGAAGTAGCTCAGCACCAGCCAGTCCCAGCCACCCTGCATGCCGCAGGCATAGGCAAGCGCCGCTGGGGCCACCCCGAAGGAGATCACGTCGGACAGCGAGTCCAGCTCGCGGCCCAGGGTGGAGCTGGACTTGCGCCAGCGCGCGATGCGCCCATCAAGGGCGTCGAAGATGAAGGCCAACGGGATCAGCGCCATGCCGAACAGCAGGTAGCCACGCTCGCCGTCCTGCAGGAAGCGCATGGCCGCAAATACCGCACCGGTGCCGCAGAAAGCATTGGCCAGGGTGAACCAGTCGGCCAGCTGGAATTCGCGCAGCATCGAGAAGTGACGTTTCATGTGGACTCACGGAGCATCAAGGCTCACAGGTTACCGCGAGCGCCGCCGCTGGCGACAGCGCCGGCCGGTCCCACCCTTCACTACACCCTCACCTGCCCTCACCGGCGGTGAATTTTTCGCCACCCATCTTGACAGCCTAGGGGGGTGGCGCCTGTCGCGGCTTATCCACAAAGTTGCCCACGCGTAATCCACACCCCCTGTGGACAACCAGATCTCACCGACTGCGACGGTGGACATTTCCTCATCACCCTGACGCGGGGTTTCCCTACTTCCCAAGCCGCGAGGTCGGCGCTATGGTCACCGGCGGGCCCGCCGCCGCCACGTCCGATTCCTGGTGACGGACGATGATGATGCCGGATGCTTCCACCTGCTGCTGGCGCAGCGGCCATGAAGCGGTAGAGCCGTCCGCTGGCCGGCTGCCCCTGCCATTCCGGAGTGCCGGCCAGCGGCCGGCACTACCCAGCGTGCACCCGCCGCCACCGGGCGAAACACAACACCTGCATCACCAGCATCGCCAGCAACCCCAGCGGCCACGCCCACCACACGCCGGCCAGCCCGTGCTGCGCCTGCATCCACATCGCCAGCGGCAGCTCCACCAACACTACCGCTGCCATGCCCAGCACAGCTGGCAACCCTACCGTGCCGCTGCCGCGCATCACCCCGACAAGCACCGCGCTGATTCCCATCGCCAGCACGCCCCACACCACAGTCCGCAGCTGCAACGCAGCCAGCTCGCGCACGTCGGCCGCCGCCAGGATCAGCCCGGTCAGCCCGGGCGCCAGCGCCACAACCAGCACCACCACCACGCTCAGCGTCGCCAGCCCCACCAGCACACCCGTCCGGGCGATGGCCGGCAGCCGTGCCGTACGCCCGGCGCCCATCGCATGCGCCGCGAGGATGGTGGCGGTGATCCCCAACGACATTGCCGGCAACTGCACCCAGCTCATCAGCTGGTTGACCGCACCGTAGGCTGCCGTGGCCGTGTAGCCATAGCGGTTGATCCAGCCCAGCAACACGATTTCGGCGACGGCCAGGCTGAGCATCTGCAGCGAGGAGGGTATGCCGATGCGGAGCATCGATCGGATGATCGCGCCATCGAAACGAATGGCATGCAACAACTCAGGGCCCGGTGCCAGGGGATGTCCTGCCCGATGCCAACGCAACAACAGCCAGCCCAGGGCCAACAGCGAGGCAAACGCCGCCGACACCGCCGCACTGGCCGATCCCAGCCGCGGCAGGCCGGCCCAGCCCAGAATCAGCAGCGGCGTGCACAGCAGGCCCACCGCCGTGGCCAGCAGCAGCGCATGCAGCGGCGTCTTCGCATCGCCTACTGCACGGCTCACGGCAGTGGCCAGCCACAGGAGGAAGAACGCCGGCACCGCCAGCAGCAGCACGCGCGCGTAGACGATGGACTCACCGAGGATCGGTGCCGGTGTACCCAGTGACATCAGAAGCTGTGGTGCGAAACCGCTCCCCAGAGCCATCACCAGCACCGACAGCACAAGGATCAGCGCCACCGCACTGCCAGCCACCGCGCGCACCTGCTGCGGCCGACCCGCGCCCCAGGCCTGCCCGATCAGCACCATCGCGCCGGTCGCCAGACCCATCACCAGGGCCAGCAGCAGGAAGAAGACCGGGAAGAACGCAGCGGCCACGGCCACCGCCTGGGTCCCGAGCAGATGGCCAAGGTAGATGTTGTCCAGCGTGCCTGCGGCCAGCTGCAGCGCATTGGTCAGCAGCATCGGCAGCAGCAGGGTCAGGTAGGTGCGCCACAGAGGCGGCGCGACCAGGGGCGTGGGATGTACAGGGGAGTTCATGGGGTTCTCTGGGCAAGGCGCTGCCCTGCCCGGCGTTTCCACCAGCAAAGCAAGCACAGGGGACCGGGCCGTGGCCCGCGATCAGGTGGCGCCGCCGTTCAACGACGGCGCGATGGTTCAGCCGTCGGCGCTGTCGAACGCCAGGCGCAGGGCGTGGTCGCGCACATCCCTGGGCCAGGAATGCAGCACCGCTTCAAGGCCCGTACGGTCGTGCGCGAACAGCACGCGGATGGCCTCCTCGAAGCCCGGCAGGTCACCGGCGATGGTCTGCAAGAAGTGATAGGCGCGCTCGGCATCGCGACGCCGGCGGTCCTTGTCCGCACCGGCGCGGCTGGCCGCCTCCACCAGTTTTCGCAGTGCCACCGAGGCCCCGCCCGGCTGCTCTGCCAGCCATGCCCAGTGGCGCGGCAGCAACGTCACTTCGCGCGCTACCACGCCCAGCTTCGGGCGGCCACGGCCACGCGGGGCCGCCGCAGCGTCTTCGGCAGTGATCTCGGCATCCGCCTCGCCAGAGGGGGGAAACGCTTCGGTTACCCGCGCCAGCAGTTCCTCGTCACTGCCGCGCGTATCGAAATCGCGGGTGCGACCGGTGGCGTTGTCGAACACCAGCAATGGTCCGGCAGCGTTGTCGGCGCGCAGCCGCTTGAGCGCCAGTGCCGCCATTTCCGGTCTGCCGGAAGCAACGAGGCGATGGCCGTCGAAACAACTGAAGGGAGGGAGTCGGGACGCAGGCATGGCAATGGCATCAGAGGTGATGCGCAAATATTGCCCGGGTAATTTATGGTCGTCAATATCGCCCGGGTATTAATTGACCGAAAGAGCCTGCCAACCCGGGTTGGCACCCACCGGAATGGTTGGCACCTCCCCGATTCGCCGGGTCACAGCCGGCTGTAGGACCAACTGACCATGCGCCCGTCCTTGTACGGCATCACGCCGTGGAACGGGCGCGGGTCGGCGTCGAACACCAGCGGCAGGAAGTTGCGGTCGCCTTCCCACATCGGCAGCGTGTCCAGCTTGTCCAGATCCACCCACTCCAGCGTGCCTTCGTGGTTGCCGCCGTGCGGGGTGCCTTCGAAGCTGTCGATGACGAACACGAAGCCCAGCCAGTCTTCGCCGTGCTTGCCGAAACCGGGCCAGCTGAGAGTGCCGCGCAGGCGCATGCCGGTGCAGTCGATGCCGGCTTCCTCGGCAATCTCGCGGCGCATGCTGGCCGCCACGTCTTCGTCCGCTTCGATCTTGCCACCCAGGCCGTTGTACTTGCCGAGGTGATGGTCACCGGGGCGCGTATTGCGATGGATCATCAGCACCTGGCGACGATCGGGCGACAGCACATAGCCCAGGGTGGCGACGATCGGGGTGTACGGCATGGGGCGGCATCCAGCGGCAGGTCAGCCCTGGATTATGGCCGATCAGCGCACCAGCGACAGGCGGCGCTCGGCAGGCGCACCGGCGCCATCGGGGTCACGGCGCAGCGTTGCGACGCCGTGGCCGCGCTCGGCCAGGTATTCCAGCCACTTGCCGAGGAAGGTGTTCATCCGCATCCGGTGGCTGATCAATTCCGCCGGTGGCGGGTACAGGCCCATGGTGTCCTGCCAGCGGCGGCCGACGTAGCAATGGGTGGTCTCGGCCTGGCGCGCGTCACGGTACAGGCGAACATAGGCCGAAGGATCCGGCTCGCCGGTGACCGGGTCGGCAATGTCGTAGGTCAGCCGCAGTTCCACCGTATAGCGGTGGCACTCGATCACGTCCAGGCGGACATCCAGGCCGTCGCCGATCGAGGAAATGTAGCTGCCCGCCGCCAGTCCCGCCGGTTCGAACAGGCGCACCAGATGGCGGTAGTTTTCCGCGTACAGGCCCATGAGCCAGCTCAGCCGGCTCAGGCGGGGAATGCGTTCGGTACGGGGCAAGGCTCGGGCCATGGGTCGATCCTACACGTTGGTGCTTCAACGTGGGGGCGCCTCGAGCCACAGCCAACCCGACGACGACGATCCCCTGCAGGGCCGAGCCCACGCTCGGCTGCGCTTCGGCCAGAACCCGGTGGCCCAGCCGAGCGTGGGCTCGGCTCCACGGGCGCAGCCAGGTGCGCCGGAAAGGATCAATACAGCTCGCGCTGCAGCCCCAATGTGGCCAGCACCTTGCTGGAAATCTCCTCGATCGAGGTGTGGGTGGTGCTCAGGGTCGGGATCCGCTCCATGCGGAACATGGTCTCGGCCGCGGCCACCTCGCGCTTGCAGGTGTCCAGGTTGGCGTAGCGCGAGTTCGGGCGGCGCTCCTGGCGGATCTGCTGCAGGCGGTCCGGATCGATGGTCAACCCGAACAGCTTGCGCCGGTAGTTGCGAAGGCGCGGCGGCAGGCGGTCGCTTTCCAGGTCCTCGTCGGTCAACGGGTAGTTGGCCGCGCGCACCCCGTAATGCAGGGCCAGGTAGATGCAGGTGGGCGTCTTGCCGGCGCGCGACACCGCCACCAGGATCACGTCGGCATCGTCGTAGTTCACCGCGATACCGTCATCGTGGGTCAGGGCGAAGTTCATCGCGTTGATGCGGCGGTGGTAGGTGTCGAAATCGACCATGCCGTGGGCCTGGCCGACCCGGGCCAGGCGCGGGCTGGCCAGTTCACGCTCCAGCGGCTCGATGAACGGCGCGAACACATCCAGCATCAAGGCACCGCTGTCGGCCAGGATCAGGCTCAGGCTCTGGTCCACGCAGGAGTTCACCACGATCGGCCGGACCTGGTACCGCTCCCCCGCCGCCTGGATCCGGGCGCAGGCTTCACGCGCTTTTTCAGGGTCGTCGACAAACGACATCCGATCGGTAATGAAGCTGAACCCGGAGAACTGGGTCAGCAGGCTATGCCCAATGGTTTCAGCGGTGATACCGGTTCCATCGGAAACGTAGAACACCGGACGGATGGTCGACATGCGCGCTTTTACCCCCTACGAAGCCTAAAAAGGCCGCCAGCACAAGCTTGTGCCGACGGTGCTCTGCCCGGCATCATATCGGCTTCTTCCTACGGACGCGGCCACTCAGCCCGCCTCGGGCGATGGCCAAACGGAGCATCGCGCTTGAACGAGAACATCCTGTGGTTGCACGAACTGCGTCTGGCCGATCTGGCCCGCGTAGGCGGCAAGAATTCGTCCCTGGGCGAGATGATCGGCAACCTGGCCGGTCTGGGCGTTTCGGTGCCGGGCGGTTATGCCACCACCGCTGAAGCCTTCAAGGACTTCATCGCGCACAACGATCTGTCCAAGCGCATCTTCGACAGGCTGGCCACGCTGGACGTCGAGGACGTCAACGCGCTGACCGCCGCCGGCAAGGAAATCCGCGGCTGGGTAATCGACGCCCCGCTGCAGCCGCAGCTGGACCAGGACATCCGCACCGCCTACGCCAAGCTGAGCGCCGACAACGGCGGCGGCGACGTGGCCGTGGCCGTGCGTTCGTCGGCCACCGCCGAGGATCTGCCGGATGCCTCCTTCGCCGGCCAGCAGGAAACCTTCCTCAACGTGACCGGTGCCGACGACGTCGTGCACAAGGTCAAGGAAGTGTTCGCCTCGCTGTACAACGACCGCGCCATCGCCTACCGCGTGCACCACGGCTTCAAGCATGAGGACGTGTTCCTGTCCGCCGGCGTGCAGCTGATGGTGCGTTCGGGCGTCGGCTCCTCCGGCGTGCTGTTCACCCTGGACACCGAGTCCGGCTTCCGCGACGTGGTGTTCGTCACCTCCTCGTTCGGCCTGGGCGAGATGGTCGTGCAGGGCGCGGTCAATCCGGACGAATACTACGTCTACAAGCCCACCCTGCAGGCCGGCAAGCCGGCTATCCTGCGCCGCTCGCTCGGCAGCAAGGCGATCCGCATGGTGTATTCGGATGTCCCCGGTGAGCGCGTCCGTATCGAAGACACCCCGGCCGAACTGCGCACCACCTTCTCGATCAGCGACGAGGACGTGCAGGAACTGGCCAAGCAGGCGCTGGTCATCGAAAAGCACTACGGCCGCCCGATGGACATCGAGTGGGCCAAGGACGGTGTCAGCGGCAAGCTGTTCATCGTGCAGGCGCGCCCGGAAACGGTGAAGTCGCGCAGCCACGCCACCCAGATCGAGCGCTTCGCGCTGACCGAGAAGGGCGGCAAGGTGCTGGCCGAGGGCCGCGCCGTCGGCGCCAAGATCGGTTCGGGCGTGGCCCGCGTGGTGAAGACGCTGGACGACATGAACCGCGTGCAGCCGGGCGACGTGCTGATCGCCGACATGACCGATCCCGATTGGGAACCGGTGATGAAGCGCGCCTCGGCCATCGTCACCAACCGCGGTGGCCGCACCTGCCACGCCGCGATCATCGCGCGCGAGCTGGGCGTGCCGGCCGTGGTCGGTTCGGGCAACGCGACCCAGGTCATCGAGGATGGCCAGCTGGTCACCGTCAGCTGCGCTGAAGGTGATACCGGCTTCATCTACGAAGGCAAGCTCGGCTTTGAGCGCACCACCACCGATCTGGGCAACATGCCGCCGGCGCCGCTGAAGATCATGATGAACGTGGCCAACCCGGAACGTGCCTTCGACTTCGGCCAGCTGCCGAACGCCGGCATCGGCCTGGCCCGCCTGGAAATGATCATCGCCAGCCACATCGGCATCCATCCGAATGCGCTGCTGGAATACGACCGCCAGGACGCCGCGACCAGGAAGAAGATCGACGAGAAGATCGCCGGCTATGGTGATCCGGTCAGCTTCTACGTCGACCGCCTGGCCGAAGGCATCGCCACCCTCACCGCCTCGGTCGCCCCGAACGCCGTGATCGTGCGCCTGTCGGACTTCAAGTCCAACGAGTACGCCAACCTGATCGGCGGCAGCAACTACGAGCCGCACGAAGAGAACCCGATGATCGGCTTCCGCGGCGCCAGCCGTTATGTCGACCCGAGCTTCTCGGCCGCCTTCGCGCTGGAGTGCAAGGCCGTGCTGCGCGTGCGCAACGAAATGGGCCTGGACAACCTGTGGGTCATGATTCCGTTCGTGCGCACCCTGGAAGAAGGCCGCAAGGTCATCGAGGTGCTGGAACAGAACGGCCTGAAGCAGGGCGAGAACGGCCTGAAGATCATCATGATGTGCGAAGTGCCGTCCAACGCACTGCTCGCCGATGAATTCCTGGAGATCTTCGACGGCTTCTCGATCGGCTCCAACGACCTGACCCAGCTCAGCCTGGGCCTGGACCGCGACTCGTCGATCGTCGCGCACCTGTTCGACGAACGTAACCCGGCGGTGAAGAAGCTGCTGTCGATGGCGATCAAGTCGGCACGTGCCAAGGGCAAGTACGTCGGCATCTGCGGCCAGGGCCCGTCCGATCACCCGGATCTGGCCGAATGGCTGATGCAGGAAGGCATCGAGTCGGTGTCGCTGAACCCGGATACCGTGGTTGATACCTGGCTGCGCCTGGCCAAGCTGAAGGCCAACGGCTGATGCCGTGATGGGCTGACGTTGCTTTCATCGACGTCCGCCCATACTGCTGCTGCACGCAAGCCCCGCCTCTGAAGTGACCCCCGGGAGTTGGACATCAGATCCAACCCCGAGGGATACATGAACAGATACGACGCGCGTTTCAAACTGCAGGTCGCCAAAGAGGCCTGCAAGACCTCCACATCGGTCAAAGCCGTTGCTCGTCGCTACGG
>NZ_JAVFVN010000534.1:0-413 GCF_030910085.1 Stenotrophomonas maltophilia group sp. RNC7
CCTCGGCGCATTCGCGGGTGCAGCCCGAGACCGCGAACTTGAGCTTGTGCGGCGCGCGCAGGCCCTTGTAGCGGTCTTCGATGCGCAGCGCCATGGCGACGCTGTCCTGCACGCCGTAGCGGCACCAGGTGCTGCCGACGCAGGACTTCACGGTGCGGGTGGACTTGCCGTAGGCGTGGCCGGTCTCGAAGCCGGCGGCGATCAGTTCGGCCCAGATGTCGGGCAGCTCGTGCAATTGTGCGCCGAACAGGTCGATGCGCTGGCCGCCGGTGATCTTGGTGTAGAGCTTGTATTTCTTGGCCACCGCGCCGATCGCGATCAGGCCGTCGGGCGTGACCTCGCCGCCCGGGATGCGCGGCACCACCGAATAGGTGCCGTTCTTCTGCATGTTGGCCATGAAGGTGTCGTTGGTG
>NZ_JAVFVN010000537.1:0-315 GCF_030910085.1 Stenotrophomonas maltophilia group sp. RNC7
GGTGAAGTGACCCCCGAGACTTGGACGGGGTCAGGCGGCCGATTGAGCCTGCTCCCGGTACTTTACCGGGCTCAGGCCTTTCAGTTTCAGTTTGATGCGCTCTTCGTTGTAGTACTGGATGTATTCCACCAGCCCAGCTTCCAGACTCTCGATGCTGTCAAAGCTGTTCAGGTAAAAGAACTCCGACTTCAGCGTCCCGAAGAAGCTTTCCATTGCCGCATTGTCCAAGCAGTTGCCACGTCGGGACATGCTTTGCTTCAACGAGTGCTTTTCCAGCATGTGCCGGTAGTTCTCATGCTGGTACTGCCAGCCCTG
>NZ_JAVFVN010000690.1:0-354 GCF_030910085.1 Stenotrophomonas maltophilia group sp. RNC7
CAAGCAATTGCTCCTGTCTGATTGGCTTATGAAGGAAATCCACCGCATCAAGGCGAAGTGCGGATATCGCCGACTCGATTGAAGCGTGACCGGTGATAAACAGAACCTGAAGCCAAGTCCGGTCAGCAAATTGCTCGCGGATGGCCTCAATGAGTGCCAGTCCGTCCATTTCGGGCATTCGGATATCGCTCAATATTATGTCTACATGCGGCGCCTCGGACAGCAATCCCAACGCAATTTCTGCGCTCCCGGCCGTGATGCAGTCATAGCCCGCGTCTGTTAAAGCAATACGAAGTATCTCGAGAAGGTCGGCTTCGTCATCGACTATCAGGACTGTTGCTGTCTCTTTCATAT
>NZ_JAVFVN010000559.1:0-665 GCF_030910085.1 Stenotrophomonas maltophilia group sp. RNC7
GAATAATTTTTCTCATTGCCCACTTATCCTTATATCTTCCATTAAACCTATTTCGATTGCTATAGCTGCCAAAATTCCATTGGACCATCGATACAGAGTCGCTCTATCTATGTTTAATTCATTTGCTATACCTGCATCAGTTAGTAAATTAGGTCGTTTCCAGTATTTTAGTTCTACCAATTTATACTTATTTTCATCCAGCTCACCTAGTACCACATCTATAGCTCTAATAGTTTCCTCCAGCTTCTTAATTCTTTTATTAGTCACAAGTCTAATGGCTTTGTTCTCAACTATATTACTTGTACCACTTCCGCGGATTCCCATACTATCCCCTATGAGCTTCCCTTCTTCTCTAATATCATTCTTTATTTCTTCAAGGTCCTTCTTACTTTGATGATAATTTCTAAGTTCTGCTTCTATGTATGCTTTAATTTCTTTCTTCAAGTCTACGCCCCCTTTTCAGTTACATATATTTATACTTCCCACTGTTCTTTCAGCTTGTTTACTAACTTCATAACTTCTTCACCCTCTTTATTTACATCCGGATGAAACTTAAGAGCTAATTCCTTATATATTTTTTTGAGGTTTTTCTTTTCTTCATCTGTGTAGTTACTGCCTGTGTTGCCATAGTAACCACTATATGAATTATAATTGTAGTTACTTTT
>NZ_JAVFVN010000566.1:0-267 GCF_030910085.1 Stenotrophomonas maltophilia group sp. RNC7
GCCCAGCGCGCTCTGTCCATCGTTGACGATGCATTGACTTCGGTGAACTCCTCGCGTGCCGACATGGGTGCGATCCAGAACCGCTTCACCTCCACCATCGCCAGCCTGAACACCACCTCGGAAAACCTGTCGGCCTCGCGCAGCCGTATCCGCGACACCGACTACGCCAAGGAAACCGCTGAACTGACCCGCACGCAGATCCTGCAGCAGGCCGGTACCGCGATGCTGGCCCAGGCCAACCAGTCGCCGTCCAGCGTGATGAGCCTG
>NZ_JAVFVN010000701.1:0-3086 GCF_030910085.1 Stenotrophomonas maltophilia group sp. RNC7
CCCTTATTAGTTTTTTCTTTTATATCTCCCTTTAGGAGATTTCTCCAAAATACCTTCCTCTACTAACTGATCCATTAATTCACGCAATACATTAGTATCTATTTTTAAGGAGGCTTTTAAAGCAGTAATTCCTGTTTCATCTGTTGTTAATATATGTTCCCTTAATATCTCTAATGGAGTTGGAATTGGTTTTATATCTAATGCCTCTATAGGCTTATCATAAGTCATTTTTTCATTTAGTGCTTTTATAAAAGATTTTGTTTTCATCTTATCTTCATGAATAACAGCACCTTGAAAACGGATAAATTCTTTTTCAGCACCAGCTAATTTTACTACACCATCACCTAATCCTAAAAGCCTAAAGGGTTGAGACGTACCAAAAATTGTTTTATAGTCCGTATTAGAACCACATAAAAACCCAATTTTTGTTGGTAAATTTGCTTTAATTAACCCACTTATCACTTTAACCTCAGGACGCTGCGTTCCACATACAATATGGATTCCACAGGCCCTTGCTTTTTGACCTAAGCGTACCACAAGGTTTTCTATAGCCGGACATTGTAGAATTAAATCCGAGAATTCGTCTATTATACACACTATATAGGGTGGTCTTGAAAGATTAGGATAATCATCAAACTCTTCTAATTCATCTATTCCGTACTCCTCCATTACAGAATATCTTTTATCCATTTCTTCAACCATCGCAGTTAATAACGCTAAAGACTCTCCTACCTCTGTCACTATTTTTTGCACGTGCGGATAATCTTGAAACTTTTTAAAATCTATTCTTTTTGGATCAACAATATAAAAACTAAGAGTCTCAGGTGTATGAAACAGGCATAAGGTCATGATAAATTGAATTAACCAGACAGATTTACCAGAACCTGTTGAACCTGCTACTAAAATATGAAACACCTTTGCTAAATCAGCAAATACTGGGGAATTACCTATTTCATCTAATCCCAAAATAAAAGGCAATCTGGCTTTTTCAGCGAACTTTAAAAATTCCGGATTACTTATTAGTTCTCTTAAATAAACAATACTTCTATCCTCTTTGGGATAACTAACAATAATTGTTCCACCATCTGTTCCTTTCTTAATTTCTATTTCTTCAATACCAGTCGCCAGTCGTACATTCTCTAGATTTTTCTTAATACTATTGAACTTTACTTGTAATGGTACTGTATATATTAAATGTTTTAATGTAGCTCCTTCTGACATGCTAATTGCTGCTGATGAATCTTGAATGACACCTAGCTCAATTAATGATTGCGTTATTTTTACTGATATTTCATCCTGTACTACTTCCTTTTTATTATTCGTTTTTCCTTCAGGTAAAATTTCTATTAGTTCTAATGCATTTTTCATTTTTGATGTATGGTTTATCCCTATTTCTCTTCTAACTAAGTTCTCATTTGCACTATTAACTTTCTGAGAACTGCATTGTTCTAATAGGTATTCATCACTATTAAAAATGGTAGTAACTTCATTTAAACTTATACTTTTCTTTTTTCTGAATGGTGTAAAAGCTCTATTTAGAAGATGCCTTAATGTACTTTCAACGTCAGATTCTTCTACTAAAATCAGTTGATTAAAATACTGTAAATCAGCCAAATACTTTTCAATTTCAGTTAAAATTTTTTTCTTTTTTAAACCATCACTTGTAACGATAGCAATACGAAATTCAAAGTGAAATAAATGATCCGATAGTTTTTGTTCTATTGTTGAATCTTGCTCTCTCTCTTTTCCTTTTAAAAATTGAAATGATTCATGAATTGAGGACAATAATCGCCTAGTTAACCTATTGTTACCTACATAGTTATGTCCCTTTAAATAATGTAAATATTGTTCAATTAGCTGCTCCTTGTTTGAACTTTTAGTAAGAAGCAGCTGAAGGTGTACATATTCATTTCCTTCAAAATTGTCTAGTTGAACCTGCTTCATTCTAAATAACAAATTCGTTCTCGTGTTAATATTTATAGGATAAAATTCAGGTGAAGCATAATTGACACTATATATTGATACATCATCTATATTTTCAATACATGTTACCTCTTTATTATAAGAGTCACCTATGAGATTGCTCTTAGTTATAGGTAAAATCATGTAATTTTGCAATCCACTGTTATTTATTATCTGTTCTATACCCCAAATCATATTCTCATTGGTTATATTCGTTGATACCTGACCCACTAAGGCTTTATCCACTTTTGCGATGTTTCTTATAACAATAGGATGGGAAATATTCTTCCAGGCAAGCAATTTTCTCACCCAATTGTGACAGGGGTATTTTTAAAATCAATCATTATTACATTACTCATTGCAATCCCTTTACTTTTCAATATATCTGCAATATCTTGTAATGAGAAAAAATCAACTTCTAAAATTTCTTCTTCTACATTCTCCATATAAATTACCGCTTGCTTCATTTTTACTACCTCCTATTTTTTTCTTTTAAATTTTGCAAATATATTTGTAAAATCCTTTGATTTCTTAAACAAATTAAAATAGTCTTGCTTAATTTGTAAAACATCTGCTCCGCGATCTTCATATGATTTAATAAATTGCGGTGGATTAGATAACCTCCATAATCCTCCAATAACAAAAAGCATTTTAATAATAATGGCTTCCGGCCCCATAAATGTCGCTGTAGCAAATAATACTAGTGCCATAAACGTAATGAAAATAGCATAAATCAATTGAATTAAACTTAACTCTTTAATAACAGACAACCACTTGGTAAAAATATGTCTTGTATTATCAAAAACCCACGCTGTTAATACTAATGGTGTACTCATAACAAGTAATATTAAATCAAACCACCTTCTCCCTCCTTTTAATAAAAGTGGCAGCAACAAATATATAACAAGAAGGTCAAAACCAACCAATGTTATAACGGGAATTAAGTTTGTAGTATTTGCTCCAAGAATCATTTTTCCTGCATCGATATGAGAAGTTCCAATTCGAATAATTATATCTGTTAAATGATTCAAAAAACTAAAAGCCTTTGAAAAAGCATACGGAGCAACAGCTGATCCAAATAGAGCTAATGGCATTCTTTGTAAAACTTTTATGAAAGGTGTATT
>NZ_JAVFVN010000608.1:0-481 GCF_030910085.1 Stenotrophomonas maltophilia group sp. RNC7
TTTCTACTAATTTCTTTGGTGAAGTAGTCAGATTCAACAAGAAAAAAATGTGTATGGATGTAAATCTGATCCTCACGACTGCCGTTCATAACATTAACCAAGAGAGGTGGGTTTAATGAAATGCCCAACTTTTCACAGAAAAATCGAATCATATAATCATAGATTAGAGAGTAGCCTTTTACCTTTTGAACAACGTAATTAAGTGCAGTCACAAAATCCGCTGTTACATCGAATTCAATCCTTTTTGCTATTTTTAAATAGTATCGAAATCCTAAAAAGCTGAAAAGAATTTGGCTACGTTCATAAAGTCCTATATTGTGGATTTTGCTTATTTTTTCGTTCATAGTTTTTTCCAACACATCTTCTAGAAAGATACGCCTCGATAACAGTTGCTCCAAGTCTGGACTTAACAATATTAAATTTAACTCGCGATTGTAGCGGGTAAGAATGACATGCAGGAAGAATAATTCATCAAATTGAT
>NZ_JAVFVN010000627.1:0-462 GCF_030910085.1 Stenotrophomonas maltophilia group sp. RNC7
GAGCATATCCGTGCCATTCGGCCAGGCTCAGGCTTGCCCACAAAGTTTGCCGATCTCTTCATCGGACGAAAAGTAAAGTCTGATGTCAAAAAGGGGACGCCTGTTCATTGGGATCTTTTATAGCGTTCAAGATTATTGTATTTGAAAAAGGAGAATCATATGAACATCTTACTTACCGGAGGCGCAGGGTTTATAGGTCGATGGGTAGGGAAAAAACTATTAGAAGATGGTCATCACGTCTGGATATTGGATGATCTTTCTAATGGTCGTGAAGAGAACATTGCTGAACTTCGTAACCATCCACGTTTTATGAAATTTATCAAAGGAACGATACTAGACCAGGCACTGCTGGCCGGCTTATTTGAAGAGCATCGTTTTGAACTATGCTACCATTTAGGGGCATCGATTAATGTACAGGATTCTATAGATGATCCCAGAACGACCTTTGAGAATGATACCGTA
>NZ_JAVFVN010000628.1:0-305 GCF_030910085.1 Stenotrophomonas maltophilia group sp. RNC7
CGGCTAAGAATCGCAAAACTATTCTCCGCTCCATGTATTCATCTTTAAAATACTAAAATCCGCGCCTTGGTGTTCGACAAATTTCGGTTATTAACGCTAAGAAGCGCAGGCTCCACGTTAAAGCCAGTCGTTGGTTCTCTCAAAGCACACCAATAAGCCCCATGACATCTACAACCACGTCTGCGGAGATAGCCATATCTGAAGTTACTAACAAAGTGCCAAGGATAAGCGGCGGCTCGCGCTGTTGCGTACACTGCGGTCCGTGAGCAACCACGTAGACGGCGAGTTCTGGTGCGACGCGGATA
>NZ_JAVFVN010000632.1:0-384 GCF_030910085.1 Stenotrophomonas maltophilia group sp. RNC7
CGCTGCCTGGAGGGCCTCCACGGCCGTCTCGCTCGCGAGGATCGCCCTGTCTAGCTTCTCATCCATATTGTCTACCTTAGTTTCAACTCGGGTCATGCGCTGGAGCATTTCTGTTTGCACCCCATCCATCGTGCTTACCTCCAATCAAAATAGCCCCCGGGTATCCCGAGGGCATAAATAGGCGGGCGCTTATTCCTTCGTATCAATGGTTTTTATGATCTCTTGACACTCTTCATCGCTGATATATTTCGGCACATAGGACTGCAGCTTTTCCTCGTCCGCGAATCCCTTTTTCCAACAATCCGTCAGAAACGCATAGAATGGACTCTTCATTAGGCATTACCTCCATCCATCATACCCATAACAGCCAACTGCAACGCGTCA
>NZ_JAVFVN010000641.1:0-490 GCF_030910085.1 Stenotrophomonas maltophilia group sp. RNC7
TGCCCAGCAGTTGCATCCCGAGGCAGATCCCCAGGATGGGAATGCGCGCCTGCAGAGCTTGGTGTTTTAGAGGTTCGATAAGTTCGCGTCGCGCGAGCTCCTGCATGGCCACATCAAATGCTCCTACGCCTGGCAGGAGGATCTTGTCGGCCACAAGAATCTCTTCTGGGGTCGTGACCAATTGTGCCGGAACATTGATCTTGCGGAACATATTCAAGATCGAGCCCAGATTGCCTAAGCCATAGTCGACGACGGAAATCATGGAGTTTTCCAAAGAGAAGGGATGGAGCGGTTCAACCGTAGCTCTTTATTCTGCGCCCAAGCAGAGTCGACAGAAACTGTTTTCCCGAGCGGATCGCCTGATACAGGCGATCCTGATTGGCGTACTCGGAATAATGATGGCCAGGCGGTTGCATAAGCGCTTCGAATTCATCGGCGGAAAAGCCCAGCTTTTTTGCGATGTATGCTTTGTCCTGGCGTAATTCTTCCG
>NZ_JAVFVN010000652.1:0-350 GCF_030910085.1 Stenotrophomonas maltophilia group sp. RNC7
CATGCAAATTTCTATACAACAATCCAGATCACACAAATCGTATTCGTCCTGAAGAAATATTACCTATTGTATTTGATACACCTTCATACGATTTAATGATTTACAAAGTAATACAGAAGAAACTACATCAAAAATTAAATCGCTCACCACTAAAAGGGCATCAGCCCCTTCATAAGTAAAAGATTTTCAAACCAAACATAAAAAACGAGAAACCCTGTGACATACATGTTTCTCGTTTTTTTATTAAATAATAATTCTACTTACCAACTGATATCCTCTAGCTGATCACCAACCATCTTCTTCTTTGTATTTATCTATTTTTTCCTTCTTGTAAATATTGATCAGCTTCT
>NZ_JAVFVN010000676.1:0-2783 GCF_030910085.1 Stenotrophomonas maltophilia group sp. RNC7
CTTTGATACCGACAGCGCACTGTCGGCCGTTGACCTGCGCAAGATGCAGGAGCGTGCCGAGGTGATGCAGCTGGGTGGGCAGCTGCTGTTCAAGGGCGTGGGCGACCTGGGCGGCTACCTGAGCCAGAAGGCGGAGACCGAGGAAGGCAAGGCGTTCTGGGCCGACGGCGGCAATGGCCGCGCGCTGCTGCACGGCATGGCCGGTGCGGCGATGGCCGCATTGGGTGGTGCGGATGCGTTGAACGGCGCGGTGAGTGCTGCCGGTGCGGAGAAGGCCAAGATCGCGATCTCGGAATTCCTCGAGAGCAACAAGGGCAACCTGAGCTGGGAGGACTACCAGTCGCTGATGGAAGTGGGCAGCGCGATGGTGGGCGGTGCTCTGGGTGGAAGCACGGGCGCCAACATTGCGGTGACCGGGGACCGGTTCAATCGGCAGCTGCACCCGGACGAGGTGAAGTGGATCCGCTTCCATGCAGAGGAATTCGCCCGCGAGCAGAAGATCTCGAAGGAAGAGGCCTATCGCATCCTTCTTGTGGAAGCGGCTGCGTACGTTGACTCGAAAATACAGTCCGACCTGAGTGGAGTAGAAAACAACACTGACGCAATTGATTTCCTGCGCAAGAACCAGAACAAGTACGACTGGGGTACCGCGTTCGACAGCAGCGATCGGGACAACTTCTCTAAGTTCAGCGAAGAGCTTGGGCGCGAAACCGGCTATTTCAAAGACGTCTACACTGCCATCTCGGGAACTGCTTACGCCGCCGGATCAACCAAGGACTGGCGCTTTGAGTTCCAGGAGCCACTGCGCTACTACGGCGACGCCTCGCGCTCTCAGAAGGGCGTTGCCGTGGTCCAGGCTGGCGCAGCCGCTCTTGGCATCGGTGCGGCGGCGGCTGTTGAGTTCGGTGGCTGGTGCATCCTCAATCCGTACAGTTGCACCAAGGCCATCAGCGGAGCAGCCGATGCGGTGATGGGTGACTACGTGGGTGGTCATTCGCTTGCACCTGTGCTGCCGGCCCTGGTGGCGGCAAAGGCTGCT
Source organism: Stenotrophomonas maltophilia group sp. RNC7 (assembly GCF_030910085.1). Taxonomy (NCBI): domain Bacteria; kingdom Pseudomonadati; phylum Pseudomonadota; class Gammaproteobacteria; order Lysobacterales; family Lysobacteraceae; genus Stenotrophomonas; species Stenotrophomonas maltophilia group sp. RNC7. Next base: position 1,040 of record NZ_JAVFVN010000676.1, read on the forward strand.
ACCACTGCGGAACAAACGCTTCGACTGTCGAGCGGCGCGGTGGGTGCTGAGATCGCGGGGAATGCTGCAAAGAAGGGGGGGCTGCAATCCGAGCAGGTGCTGAAGCCGATGCAGGCTGCCGGTGCGGATGTGGCAGAGGCAGGCGCGAAGGCCGGGGCAAGCGAACAATCTTCTCTGGCAACTCTGAATCGTCTGAGTCCGCAGGAAGAGGCTGAGCTACTAAAGCGACAACTGATCCAGGCCGAGCGGCATGATCCATGGATCGGTACAACGCTTCCGGGGGCCGAGGCGCCAGTGACGGTTACGGCAGAAGCAACCGTCGGCGGGCGAATGCTCAAAGACACCAATCAGACCGCCCGACCTACCAAGCTCGCTGATGCAGACCATCCGACGCTGGTGGCCGATCTCCTCCCGCATGGTGCGCCAAACTCCAGCATGAAGTCCGCTCATGCGGAAATTGCGGTCATCCAGCGAGCCTATGAGCAAGGGCTTACGGCAGGCGAAAGAATGGTGATCGTCGTCAGAGGGGAGCCAATTTGTAGCTTCTGTAGGGGCAGTGATAACTTGCTCGCAGCGGCGGAGAGGTCGGGCCTAGAGCGACTTGAGGTGATTGGAGTGGAGGGAAATAGCAAACTAATCTGGACCAAGGGTTCCAAGGGATTCAGGGAGGTGGTTCTGCATGAATGAAGTCTGGGGTATGGGCGTGAATAGACTGGTTATGAAGCTAAACGACAGGCAGGACCCACGTGGGCCTCAGTGGGTCGAGAAGCCGGAATTAACTAAAGTTGAAAGCTCAGTACGTCGAGTGTTTGAAAATGGAAAAATGTTGGAGCTGTCCCTTCTGGACGCCGATGATTTTGTGATCAGAGCATTCCACATTGATAGTGCTGGGCGGCAGTGTAGGTTTACTCTCTGCGCCGCTGACGGGGATAGGAAGAATAGATTGCTTGAATGGTGGGAGTCCAGGGATAGCGAATTTCGTGGCGCAAGTCGGTATGTTGATGATTACTTTGATGACAGAACGGTTTGCCGGGACGTGGAAATTGCGGTTGCGCTGGCGCTCGAGTTCTCCAAAGACGGGGGATTGAGTGAAAATTCCATGTCCTACTTCATTTCTATGTGGGATCCTCTAAGTGTCGAGGGCAGACGTCTTGTCGCAGAGTCTCTTTCGTCGTGATGGTGAACGTAGCCACGCACATAGTGCCGGATAGCTATGGCGCGCCTTTTCGATGCGTTGCGCAGTTCTAGGCGTCGGCGCCAGCGTTGTTGACCTCGGTGGACGCAAGATCTTCGTCGCAAGGTGGCAGGTTGCATCGTTGCAATGTCCGAGCGACAGATGAGTCAGTCATCGAAGAACAAGAGCGACAGCGCGAAGTTGGCTTCAACATCGGCGTGTAGCTTTGAGATCGTGACGTAGCACCTCGTCGATGGCGCCCTGGCGGCCAATGCCGCCGCTGGCGTCGGCAGCGCCATGCAGCAGGGTGCTTCCGGCGCTACTGACGGCGTAAGCCTGCGCATCGGCATCGGCATCGGCATCGGCGCCTCCAGCTCCAGTGCCAGCCAGACCAGCCACGACCAGTCGGCGGTGGGCAGCACCATCCGCAGCCAGGGCGACGTCAGCATCGTGGCCACCGCCGGTGACCTGAGCATCATCGGCAGCCAGGTGAAGGGTGACAACGTGGCGCTGGCCGCGCGGGACAACATCACCCTGCGCAGCGAAGCGGAAGACCACACGCAGTCGTCG
>NZ_JAVFVN010000724.1:0-21877 GCF_030910085.1 Stenotrophomonas maltophilia group sp. RNC7
GTGTTCGGCAGCTTCACCATCAGCCGGTCGCTGTAGGCGAGGGGCTGATGGTGAAGCGGGCAGGTTCCGACCGTTGGTGGGCACACCCGTTAGTGCAAACCAAGCTGCAAGCCACCCGGTTTTTTGAAGCGCCCGGTGCACGCGGGGGGGTGGGGTTTGGGCGGGCGGGGGCCCGGGTTGTGCCACTGCGGGTGGGGTACACGGGGCCCCGCCCCGCGCCCGGCACTCCCCGCATCCGCACGCAACCGGCATCCCGAAACAGAAAAGGCCGGCATTCGCCGGCCTTTTCGTTCACCACGCCGGGGCGTGGATCATTCCGATTCCCACCACATCCAGAAGCTGTCCCACAGGCGCTTGAAGAAGCCGGCCTGCTCGACGGCGGCCACGGCCACCAGCGGCGCTTCGGCGACGACCTTGCCATCCAGGGTGACCTTCACGGTGCCGATCTGCTGGCCGGCGGTGAACGGTGCTTCCAGGGTCTTGGGCACATCAATGCTCGGCTTCAGGTCGTTGTAGCGGCCGCGCGGCACGCTCACCAGCATCGGCTGGGCCACGCCCAGCTGCACCTTGTCGGTGGTGCCCTTCCAGACCTTGTGCTCGGCCACGGCCTTGCCCGGCTCGTACAGGCGGTGGGTCTCGAAGAAGCGGAAGCCCCAGTTCAGCAGGGCCAGGCTGTCATCGGCGCGCTGCTTTTCCGACGCACCGCCCAATACCACGGCGATCAGGCGCTGGTCGCCGCGCTGCGCCGAACTCATCAGGCAGTAACCGGCTTCGGAGGTGTGGCCGGTCTTGATGCCGTCCACGCTGCCGTCGCGCCACAACAGCAGATTGCGGTTCGGCTGCTTGATGTTGCCGACCTGGAATTCCTTGATCTTGTTGTACGCGTAGGTTTCCGGGTAATCACGCACCATCGCGCGGCCCAGCAGCGCAAGGTCGTAGGCAGTGCTGTGGTGGCCTTCGGCAGTCAGGCCGTGGGCGTTGACGAAGTGGGAGTTCTTCATGCCGATCTTGGCGGCGTAGCTGTTCATCAGCGACGCAAAGGCTTCTTCGCTGCCGGCCACGTGCTCGGCCAGGGCGATCGCGGCGTCATTGCCGGACTGGATCGCCATGCCCTTTTCCATGTCTTCCAGGCGTGCGGTCTGGTTGACCGGGAAGCCGCTGTAGCTGCCATCGGTGCCGGCGCCGCCTTCGCGCCAGGCGCGCTCGCTCATCATCACCTGGTCATCCGCACGGACCTTGCCGTTCTTGACCTCGGCGGCAACCACGTAGGACGTCATCACCTTGGTGATGCTGGCCGGCGCGAGCTGCTCGTGGATGTTTTCGCCAGCCAGCACCTGGCCGGTGGCGTAGTCCATCAGCACCCAGGCCTTGGATACGCTCGGCACCGGCGCCGGCGGGGTGGCAACGGTGGCCGGGGCGGCAGCGGCGGCGGCGGGCGCCGGCGTGGCCGGGGTCGGCAGCGGGGTCTGGGCGGAAGCCAGGCCCACCACCAGGGTGGCGGCCAGGGCGGTGGCGGCGGAACGGAAATTCATTGGACAGCAGGCTCCAGGGGACGGCCAGGAATGGAGGGTGGAACGTGGCCATTGTAAGGCCGGGGCAGCATGGGCCGGCAGCACCGGCCCGGGCGGGTCAATCCTTGACGATCTGCGGCGAACCCAGGCCCAGACCGGCAATGCGGCCGACAAGTTCCGCGGCACTGGCATGGTCGCTGGCGGGAACGCGCAGGCGGAACAGGGTGCGGCCACCGGCGGCGATGTCGCTGATGGTCGCGCCGACGATGCCGGCGGCGTTGAGCTGGCCCATTGCGCGGGTGGCATTGTCGCGGCTGGAGAAGCTGGCGACCTGCACCATCACCGCGCCCACCACCTGCTGCGACAGGCTGGGGGCCGTCGGTGTGGCCGGCGTCGTACGCGCCGGCGCCGGCGTGACCGCGCGCGGCGCGGCGCTGGCGACGGCAACCGGTGCCACAGGGGCGCTGCGCGCCGGCGGTGCGCTCGGCGGCAGGCTGCTGACCGCCACGTCCGGCACGGCGCTGGCCACGCCCTGGGTGGTGGCCGGCTGGCCACGCGCAGGCATGGCGTCGGCCGGCAGGCGCTTGACCAGGCGATCGATGTCGCTGTCGGCGGTGGCACGCGCAGCCGTTACCGGGCGCGTACTGGCCGCCGCGACAGCCGTTTCGGCGGCACGGCGCTCGCGGCGCGACGGCTTTTGGGCCAGCAGGTTGCTCTCGCCCGGTTGCAGCGCACGCACTTCCACGTTGCCGGTACCGCGCTGGGTGATGCCCAGGCGTACCGCGGCGGCATAACTGAGGTCGACCACGCGACCATCATGGAACGGGCCACGGTCGTTGACGCGCACGATCACCGACTCGCCGTTGTCCAGGTTGGTGACGCGGGCGAAGCTGGGCAGCGGCAGCGTCTTGTGCGCGGCGGTGAACTGGTACATGTCGTAGACCTCGCGGTTGGAGGTCAGGCGGCCGTGGAACTTGGCGCCGTAGTACGAGGCGGTACCGCGCTCGACATAGTTGCGGGTGTCGTCGAGCACCTTGTACGACTTGCCCAGCACCACGTACGGAGACTTGTTGCCGATGGCCGAACGCTCTTCGGCGGTCACTTCCGGCTCGGGAATGCAGGCGACGTTGGGAATGTAGTCCGGGGTGCTGTCACGCACGCCTGGCTTGTACAGCCCCCCGGCGGTGTAGTTGCCGCGCGTGTTCGGGTCTTCCTTGGCCGCGGCATAGGGCGAGCCCTCCGGGCAATGCGCCGGGCGCGAGCCGCGACCCTGCACCACCGTGCCGCTGGGCTTGCCACCGTGGCCGGCCGTGGCCGGCTTCTTCGGCGCACTGCTGCAGGCAGCGAGCGCGAGGACGATCAAGCTCGGGACCAGCCATCTGATGTTCATGCCGGGGGTAGCTCCTGTCCGGCGATGGCCTGCGACAACTGGAACACGGCCATCGCGTACATCTTCGAGAGGTTGTAGCGGGTGATCGCGTAGTAATTCTGGAAGCCCAGCCAGTACTGCTTGCCGGTGCTGCCCTCAAGCGTGATCGGCGTTGCGGTGGCGCCCGGCTGCACCGCAGCGCTGGGCTGGTAGCCGCGCTGCGCCAGGTCGGCCAGCGACCAGGTCGGCATCCATTCGGTCGGGTTGAACTCCTCGCGCCCCGGCGCCAGCGTGGCCGGTACGGCCACCTGGCCACCACGGACCCAGCCGCCCTTCTTCACGAAATAATTGGCGATGGACGAGAACACATCGTCGTAGCTGGTGAACAGGTCGCGACGGCCATCGCCATTACCGTCCACGGCGTAATCGAGATAGCTGGACGGCATGAACTGGCCCATGCCCATCGCACCGGCATAGCTGCCCTTGAGCGTGGTGATGTCCAGCTTTTCCTCACGGCCCAGCTCGAACAGCTTGGCCAGCTCATCGCGGAAGAACAGCTCGCGGCGCACTTCGCGTTCCAGCTTGGCCGGGTCGCCACTGCGCGGGTAGTAGAACGCCAGCGTGTACAGCGCATCGAGCACGCGGTGGTTGCCGGCATTTTTCCCGTAACTGGTCTCCACGCCGATGATCGCCACGATCACTTCGGCCGGCACGCCGGTGCGCTGCTGCACGCGATCCAGTTCTGCACGATGCTGGGCCAGGAACGCGCGGCCGCCATCGATGCGTGCCTTGCTGATGAACATCGGCCGGTATTCGTTCCACGGTTTGACCCGTTCGGCCGGGCGCGACATGGCGGCGATGATCGGCTGGCGCACCTGCGCCTGGTCGAGCACGCTGCTGATCTGCTCTGGCTTCAGGCCATAGCGCTTGGCCGTATCGGCAACAAAGCGGGCCCGTGCGACCTCGAACGGCACCGGGGTGAGATCGACCGGCGGCGCTGTAGCAGCGGCCGCTTCGGGCGCGGCCTCGGCCGGGCCGTGGGCCTTGGTGGCGGGCTGGCGCGGCGTACTGCTGGCCTGGGGCGAAGACGGTGGGGACTTCGGCTGGGTCGCGCAGGCGACCAGGCCGAGGGTGAGCATGCAGGCCAGAGTGCGTCGAATCATCGTCGCAGGTTAGCAGGTCATGGATGAATTAAAACCCCTAACACCATGAATCACAACGATTTGCCCGCGTTCAGCGGGAAATGTGAAGACGTCGTGATCGAGCTTCCCCATTCAGATAGAGGTGGCCGGTTGCGTCCCCATCCCCGCAGACGCAACCGGCGACCGGATCCGGTCGGTACCTGCGCGGCTGCCGCTCCCCAGTGGCAGTTCCCCGCGCTCCCTGTACCCGTTGGATCAGTACTGCTCCCGCCCGACGCCCCCTCGCGCTGCATCGATTGACGGCGCGCCGTGCCGAACGGGCCGCCATTGTGCAGGCCGATTACGACAAGTCCATTGATCAAGATCAACGCGGTGTAAAAATGTGAACCAGCTAACGTTTTTTGCGGACTTTCGTCGGGGAGCGTGTTGCGTCGCATTGTTGTGAGAACGCTTCCACAACGGGCAATGCGCAGCGCCAGGAAGTCCTCGGCCAACGGCGCCGCCCCTCGGGGGTGGTCGCGAAAAGCGGTTCGCGGGTGGGGCCGGGGAGCTGGGCTGCGCAGGGGGCGCTGCAAGTACGTCCATGTAAGCTCGGTCGCCGCATCCATGCGGCTCACGCCCCTGCGCAGCCCAGCTACCCGGCCACGGACAGGTTCCGGGCGCGTTCCCCCATGGAAAAGAAAAGAAAATTCAAAAGCGGGTCGCGGCGCTGCGCTTGCTCGTGAGCCGAGCATGGCTCGGCTCTACAGGAAGCAATGAAGCAACCGGCCAAGCTGCTTTTGCCTTTGATCTTCTTTTTCTTCTCCGTGGATGGAGAACACCCGTGAACTGTCAGCGGCCGGGTGGGTGGGTAGTGCGGGGTGTCCGCGGCATGGACGGGTTTACGGCGTCCCCGCACTACTCACCCACCCGGCCAGCCCTCAGCAATCCGGTTTTAAGCGACCAACCCAACCACCCACGAGGGGCTGCGCCGTTGGCTGGAAACCCTATCCCCCGTGCACGGGCCGGTGCCCGCGTACCGCCATCACCAACCCGACGCCGGCCAGCAACGAGACAGCGGATGTCCCGCCATAACTGATCAGCGGCATCGGAATGCCCACCACCGGCAGCAGGCCGGAAATCATTCCGCCGTTCACCAGCACGTAGACGAAGAACGCCAGCCCCAGGCTACCGGCCAGCAATCGCGCGTGCGTGTCGCGCGCGTGCACCGCAATCCACAGGCAACGCCCCACCACGAACAGGTACAGCGCGAACAGCGTCGCCACGCCGATCCAGCCGAATTCCTCGGCCAGCACCGAGAACGCGAAGTCGGTGGTGTACTCGGGCAGGAAATCCAGCGTGGCCTGCGTGCCCTGCCCCCAGCCGCGTCCTTGCCAGCCCCCGGAACCGATCGCGATGCGCGATTGCAGGATGTTCCAGCCGGTACCAAGCGGGTCGGCCGCCGGGTCGAGGAAGGTCAGCACACGATCCTTCTGGTATTGCCGCAGCAAGCCGAACCACGCCAGGGGTGCAGCCACTGCCAGCCCTGCCGCCCCGGTCGCCAACCAGCCCCAGTGCAGGCCCGCCAGCAACAACGCGAACACGCCACTGGCAGTGACCAACGTGGCGGTGCCGAGGTTGGGCTGCATGAGGATCAGTACCGCCGGCATGCCGATCAGCAGCGCGGCAGTCAATACCGTGCGCGGCGAGGGCGGCAGTGGTTGCCGATGCAGGTACCACGCCACCATCAGCGGCAGGCTGAGCTTGAGCAGCTCGGACGGCTGCAGGTAGAACACGCCGAGGTTCAGCCAGCGCTGCCCGTACTTGCCGGTGCCGATGACGTACACCGCCATCAGCGGCAGCATCGACAGCGCGTAGATCGCAGGAGTCCATGCACGCAATCGCAGCAGCGAAACACGCGACAGCAGCCACATCGCCAACAGCCCACCGGCAAAGCGTGCCGCCTGCCCGGCCACCGGGCCGGACACGCTGTGCAGCACCGCCAGGCCGGCGCCCATCAGGATCAACAACGCGCCCAGCAACGGCAGATCGATCGTGCGCAGCGCCTCACGGCAGCCGCCAAGCAGTCGTTTCCATTTCACGCGGGCACGGTAGCAACGGGTGCTTGCGTGAAGCTGTCATTGTGGTCCTGCGTTTGTAGAGTCGAGCCATGCTCGACTCTACAGAAGCGCGCAGCCAATGTTACCCGTAACCCCCGTGCACCGGGTTGTGGCTGCGCACCGCCATTACCAGGCCGAAACCGGCCAGCAGCGACACCGCCGAAGTACCACCGTAGCTGATCAGCGGCATCGGCACGCCCACCACCGGCAGCAGGCCGGAAATCATCCCGCCATTCACCAGCACGTAGACGAAGAACGCCAGGCCGGTGGCACCAGCCAGCAGGCGCGAATAGGAATCGCGTGACTGGCTGGCGATCCACAGGCAGCGCCCGATCACCACCAGGTACAAAGCCAGCACGGTGGCCACGCCGATCCAGCCGAACTCCTCGCTCAGCACCGAGAACGCGAAGTCGGTGGTCTGCTCGGGAATGAAGTTCAGGTGCGACTGCGAGCCTTCGCCCCAGCCCTTGCCATCGAAGCCGCCGGAACCGATCGCGATCTTCGACTGGATGATGTTCCAGCCGGCGCCCAGCGCGTCCATCTCCGGGTCCAGGAACATCATGATGCGGTCCTTCTGGTACGGCCGCAGCAACCAGAACCAGGCTACCGGCGCAACCGCTGCCACGCCGCCCACGCCCAGCCCAACCCACCACCACGGCAGGCCCGCCAGCAGCAGCACGAACACGCCGCTGGCGGCGATCAGCACGCCGGTACCGAAGTCCGGCTGCAGCATCACCAGGCCGGTGGGTACACCGATGATGATCAAGGCCACGAGCACGGTATTGAAGCGCGGCGGCAGCGGCATCTTGTGCAGGTACCACGCCACCATCATCGGCAGGCTCACCTTCAGCAGTTCGGCCGGCTGCAGGTAGAAGAACTTCAGGTCCAGCCACTGCCGGCCATATTTACCGGTGCCCAGCACGAACACCGCCAGCAGCGGGATCATCGAGATCGCGTAGATCATCGGCGTGGCCGAGCGGATGCGCAGGATCGGCACCCGCGAGATGCCCCACAGTGCGGCCATGCCCACCGCGAAACGCGCGCCCTGCGCCATCACCAGGCTGTCGCCACCAGCGCTCTTCAGGGTCGCCAGGCCAATCACCATCAGCGCGCCCAGGGCCAGGCACAGCACCCAGTCCAGCGTGCTGAAAAAGCGGCTCAGCATGTCGCCGGCCCAGCGCAGGAACACTCTCATCGTGCGGGCTCCGCAGGGGTCGGGCGGGGCGTGGCTGGCAGCGCGGCGGTCGGCGCACCCGGCTGCGGCGCAGGCGCCGGCTCCGGTGCGGGTGCACCGATCAGCACCGGATGCTCTCCCACCTGTGCAGCGGCGAGGTCACCGGCCTGACGTGCGCCCGCGTCTTCGTTGTCGAACGCGGTGGCGCCGATGGCGGTGGTGCCGCGCTCGCTGTCCAGCGGCTGCATGCCTTCGGGCATCTTGCCCAACAGGTAAGCGTCGAACACCTTGCGCGCAATCGGCGCCGCGGCCGAACCACCATAGCCACCACCTTCCACTGCCACCGCAATTGCGATGACCGGGTTTTCGACCGGCGCGAAGCCAACGAACAGCGCGCGGTGGCGCAGGTGCATCGGCAGGCTCTTCGGGTTCACTGCAGCAGTGCCCTTGCGGCTGATGACCTGTGCGGTACCGGTCTTGCCGGCCATCACGTACGGCGCACCGACCGCTACGCGCCAGCCGCTGCCGCCGGGCCGCATGGTCGCCATCATGCCCTCGCGCACGGCCTGCACGTTGTTGGGGTTGGGGCTGACCGGCTTGCTTTCGCCGGCCGGCATTGCCGTCCAGTCGCTGTCGAAGCCGTCGCGCTGCTGGATCACCAGGTGCGGGGTGCGCAGCTGGCCGTCGGCCAGGCCGCTGACGCCGCGCGCCAGCTGCAGCGGGGTGACCTTCCAGTCACCCTGGCCGATGCTGATGTTGACCGTATCGCCGGGATACCAGGCTTCCTTGCGGGTCTTCCGTTTGTAGGCCGGCGACGGCAGGATGCCGCCGATCTCGCCGGTGAGGTCGATGCCGGTCGGCTGGCCGAAGCCGTAGTACTCCATGTAATGGTCGAAGCGCTCGATGCCCAGGTCCAGCGCCAGCTTGTAGTAATAGGTGTTGACCGATTCGGCGATGGACTTGCGCAGATCCGTCCAGCCGTGGCCGCCACGGTGGGCGTCACCCCAGCCGCGCGAGGTGCCCGGCAGGTAGAACATGCCGGTGGACAGCACCTTGTCTTCCGGGCGGCGCACGCCGGAGTCCAGTCCCGCCAGGCCGATCAGCGGCTTCAGCGTGGAACCGGGAGCGACGCCACCGAGCACCAGGCGGTTGAACTGTGGCCGCGACGGGTTTTCGTTCAAGGCCTTGAAGTCGGCATGGGAAATGCCGTTGACGAACAGGTTGGGGTCGTAGGACGGCAGGCTGACCATCGCCAGCACTTCGCCAGTGCGCGGATCCATCGCCACCGCCGAACCCTCCTGGTCGCCGAACGCGGCCACCATCGCGCGCTGCAGGTCGGCGTCGATCGACAGCCGCAGGTCGGCGCCGGACTGCGCGGCGACGCGGCCGATGGTGCGGATCGCGCGGCCCTGCACGTTGGTCTCAACCTGCTCGTAGCCGACCTTGCCGCGCAGCTGCTGCTCGTAATAGCGCTCCAGGCCGGACTTGCCGATGTGGGTCAGCGCGGCATTGCCTTCGCCGAGGATCTCCAGATCCTTGTCATCAACGCGGCCGACGTAGCCGATGATGTGCGCGAACAGGTCGCCATAGGGATAGCGCCGGGTCAGGTAGGGTTCGAGCTCGACGCCGGGGAAACGCCAGCGGTCGACGGCGAAGCGCGCCATCTCCTCGTCGCTCATGCGCAGCTTCAGCGTGACCGGCAGGAACTTGCGGCGCGCCTTGCGCGACTTGTTGAACGCTTCCAGCTCTTCCGGGCTGATGCTGATGATCTTCGCCAGCCCTTCCAGGGTGGCCTCCATGTCCTTGACCTTGTCCGGGGTCACGTCCAGGCGGAACGCCGGCACGTTCTCGGCCAGCAGGCGGCCATTGCGGTCGTAGATCATGCCGCGCCCGGGCACCACCGGCCGCGGCTTGATGCGGTTGGCTTCCGAGCGCGTGGCATAGACGTCGTGGTCCAGCACCTGCAGCTTGAAGTACCAGCCGCCCAGCCCCAGCAGGCAGACCAGCACGCCCAGGAAACCGAGCGCCGCGCGACGGCGGAACTGCTCGGCTTCGGCGTGCGGGTTCTTGACCTGGCGGCGCGGGATCATGGCTCAGCGCCCGCGCTTGCCGAAGCGCACCGCGTCCAGCAGCACGAACACCAGCGGCCACAGGCCCATGCCCAGCAGCGGCGCCCACCAGTACGACCACGGCAGCGTTGGCTCATCCACCACGATGTGCACCAGTGCGCTGACGATGCGGTCGTTGAACAGCAGGCCGCCGATGGCCAGCATCTGCTGCGACATCGGGAAGAAGCGGATGCGCGCGCGGAAGCGCTGCAGGATGAAGGCCAGCATCACCAGCCGCAGTGCCTGTTCGCCGAGGACACCGCCGTACAGCAGGTCGGCGATGACGCCGCTGGCGAAGGCGATGCCCAGGCCGACGCGCTCGGGCGCTTCGATGACCCAGTACGCCAGCACCAGCGCCAGCCAGTACGGGCGCAGCGGCTGCAGCAGCGCCGGCAGCGGCAGCAGGCCCAGCAGCAGCGCCACCACCAGGCTGGCCGGCAGCACCCACGGGTTGTCGCGCAGGCGGCTCATCGCTGCGCCTCCGGCGCGGTCGGTTGCCGGCCAGCGGCCGGCACTACCGGGGCGCTGACCGGAGCTGGCGTCGTTGCCGCTGGCGCGGTTCCCACGGGCACGGTGGCGCCGGTGGCCGGGCCACCCGGGGCGGTTTCTTCCAGCTGCAGGCGCAGCTCCGGCGGAATGCGGATCGCCGCGCCCGGGCGCAGCAGCAGCACGTCGCGGCCGCGGTCGAGCTGTGCGGCCGGCTTCAGTTCGCCGACCAGGAACGCATGGGTGTCGTCCGGGCGCAGGCCGGTGATGGTGCCGACCGGGAAGCCGGCCGGGAAACGCCCACCAAGACCGGAGGTGACGATCTCATCGCCCACTTCCACCCCGGCGCTGAGCGGAATATCGCGCAGCTCCAGCGTGTCGCCGCGGCCGTAGACGATCAGGCGCACGCCGTTGCGGGCCACGGTGACCGGCACCGCGTGGTCGGGATCGGTCAGCAGCAGCACGGTGGAGGTGCCGCCGGTCACGCTGATCACCTGCCCCATCAGGCCGCCGGCGTCGATCACCGCCTGGCCGACGTGCACGCCCTCGCGGCTGCCTGCGTCGAGCACCAGGCGCTGCTTCACCGGGTCCAGGTCGATGTCCAGGATCGGCGCCAGCTGCACGTCCAGGCCACTGCGCTCGGCCACGTTCAGCAGTTCGCGCAGCTGGGCATTGTCCAGTGCGGCGGTCTGCAGGCGGGTCAGGCGCGCGTTGGCCAGCAGCAGCTGGTTGCGCAGTTCGCGGTTCTCGGCGACCAGCTGGCTGTGGCTGGCGGCAGAATCCTTGACCTGGTTGCCCAGCTTGCCGGGCAGGCCGGCCAGTGCCCAGACCGGCTGCACCAGGCTGTTGGCCTGCTCGCGCAGGCGCGCCAGCCAGCCGGCCTGGTCATCGAGCACGATCAGGGTGATGGCCAACGCGAGATAGGCCAGCAACCGCAGGGGACTGGCGGCATCACCGGATCGGGAGGCGACGGGAGGACCGGCGTAGGGCGGCACGGCAACGATTCAACTGGCAGAAGGCGGAAGGGAAACACGCGGGCGCCCCGCCGGTGCCGGCCCGCCATCACGGCGGGCCGCACCCCGGAAGGGCGCGGCGGGCAGGAACGGCCGGGACGGCTTATTCCGGCGCAAAGAACTCGTTGCCGTGCATGTCCACCAGCTCCAGCGCACGGCCGCCACCGCGGGCCACGCAGGTCAGCGGATCGTCGGCCACCTGCACGTGCAGGCCGGTCTCCTCGGAGATCAGGCGGTCCAGGTCGCGCAGCAGGGCGCCACCACCGGTCAGCACGATGCCGCGCTCGGCGACGTCGGCGCACAGTTCCGGCGGGGTCTGCTCCAGCGCCAGCTTGACCGCGCTGACGATGCCCGACAGCGGTTCGTGCAGGGCCTCGAGCACCTCGTTGGAGCTGATCTTGATCATCTTCGGCACGCCCTCGGCGAGGTTGCGGCCGGAGATTTCCATCTCGATCACTTCCGCCTGCGGGTAGGCGCAGCCCAGCTCGACCTTGATGCGCTCGGCGGTGGCTTCACCGATCAGCATGCCGTGGTTGCGGCGCACGTAGTTGGTGATGGACTCGTCGAAGCGGTCGCCGCCGATGCGGACCGAGGCCGAATAGACGATGCCGTTGAGCGAGATGACCGCCACTTCGGTGGTGCCGCCGCCGATGTCGATGACCATCGAGCCACGGGCTTCGGTGACCGGCATGCCGGCGCCGATCGCGGCGGCCATCGGTTCTTCGATCAGGAACACGTCACGGGCACCGGCTTCCTCGGCCGATTCCTTGATCGCGCGGCGCTCGACCTGGGTCGAGCCGGCCGGCACGCAGACCAGGACGCGCGGGCTCGGGCGCAGCACGCGCGACTTGTGCACCTTCTTGATGAAGTGCTTGAGCATCGCCTCGGTATAGGTGAAGTCGGCGATGACGCCGTCCTTCATCGGGCGGATGGTGGTGATGTGGCCCGGGGTACGGCCCAGCATCTGCTTGGCTTCGGCGCCGACGGCTGCCACCGAGCGGGTGCCACCGATGGCACGGTCCTGGCGCACGGCCACGACCGACGGCTCGTTCAGCACGATCCCCTGCCCGCGCACGTAGATGAGGGTGTTGGCCGTGCCCAGGTCGATGGACAGGTCGTTGGAGAACATGCCACGGAGTTTCTTGAACATCTGAGGAAGGAGTCCTGAGGGGTGTCGTGCCCGCCGCGGGATGGCGAAAAAATGGGCAGAAATCGAGGCCGACAAGCCTAGCAACCCGCCTGCCGCCGAGCAAGGAAAAAACTAGCTGAACCCGCGTCTTCACAGGCTTTCGGCCTGATCGGGTCTCACCCGGTTCTGGCCCTGAGCGGCACCAGCGGGTAACCTTTGCGCCGTCGGGCGCCCAAGGGCGCCGTTTGCTTGCCCGCTGAACCGGGCCGGCCCACCCCAAAATTCACCGCATAGGCTTACATCGATGTCCGCTCTGATCTGTGGTTCTCTTGCCTTCGACACCATCATGGTGTTTCCGGACCAGTTCAAGAATCACATCCTGCCGGACAAGGTGCACATCCTGAACGTGTCCTTCCTGGTGCCGCGCATGCGCCGCGAGTTCGGCGGCTGCGCAGGCAACATCGCCTACAACCTGCACCTGCTGGGCGGCCAGCCGATCCCGATGGGCACCGTGGGTTCGGACTTCGGCCCGTACCGCGAATACTTCGAAGGCCTGGGCATCGACCTGTCGCGCGTGCGCGTGATCGATGAGCTGTTCACCCCGCAGGCGTTCATCACCACCGACCACGACAACAACCAGATCACCGCCTTCCACCCGGGCGCGATGATGCGTTCCTACGAGAACCACGTGCGTGGGGTGCCGGGCGTGACCCTGGGCCTGGTCGGCCCGGACGGCCGCGAAGGCATGATCCAGAACGCGCAGGAATTCCACGAAGACGGCATCCCGTTCATCTTCGACCCGGGCCAGGCCATGCCGCTGTTCAACGGCCCGGAACTGCGCGCCTTCATCGAGCAGGCCGACTACGTGGTGGTCAACGACTACGAGTCGAACCTGCTGCAGGAGCGCACCGGCTGGGACGAAAAGGAGATCGTCAGCCGGGTCAAGGCCTACATCACCACCCGCGGCCCGAAGGGCGCGGTCATCCACACCCCGGAAAAGAGCTACGACATCCCGCCGGCGCACGAGCGCCGCGTGGTCGACCCGACCGGCTGTGGCGACGCCTTCCGCGCCGGCCTGATCTACGGCATCCAGAAGGGCTACGACTGGCTGACCATCGGCCGCATGGGCAACCTGATGGGCGCGCTGAAGGTCGAGCATCCGGGCACGCAGAACCAGCGCTTCACCTTCGATGAGTTCAACGAGCAGTTCAAGCAGCAGTTCGGTTACGCGCTAAGCGCGTAAACCGAACTGCCCGCACATCTGATCGGTGGGTGTCGACCTTGGTCGACACTGCCGGCCAGCGGCCGGCACTACCGGAACCTCCGACCGACACGTTGCCTGCTCTCTGTAGAGCCGAGCCCATGCTCGGCTTGCGCGCGCCAGCGCGATCTGACCGGAGAGCAGCCGAGCGTGGGCTCGGCTCTACATCATCAGGCGCCCTGCCAGGCAGCCAACAAGGCGCGGCAATCGGCGAAATGCCAGTCGGCACGGCCCGGCCACGGGTTTTCCGGCAGGTTGACCAGCACGGTATGGGTGCCTGCGGCACGGCCGCACTCCAGGTCGTAGGCGTGGTCACCGACCATCACCGCCTCGGCAGGCCCGATGCCCCAACGCCGCAGATGCTGCTGCAGGCCCTCCGGGGAGGGCTTGGGCACCGCTTCATCGCGACCAATGATGTCGGCATCGTCGAACAACGCCCCGACCCCGATCGCCTCCAGCGTCAGCTTCGCCAGCGCATGATCATTGCGGGTCAGGATGCCGAGCCGGCAGCCTGCCGCCGACAACGCGCGCAGCAGCTTCACCGCACCCGGTGCCGGCAGTGCGTCCTCGGCCAGCGCGCGCTCATGATCCAGCAACCACTCACGCTTGGCCTGCGCCGGCGCATCCGGCAACGCCGCGATATGGTCGAGGATGTCTTCCTCGGCCGTAATCTGCAATGCGCGGCGGATCGCGGCGAAATCATGCACGGCCACAGTCAGCGTGCCATCCATGTCGAACACCCAGTGCCGGATCGCGGACAACGCGTGCACTGCGCTGCCCGCCGCCCCCGTCACTGCCACCACTGCGGCATGCGGCTGGCGTCGACGCCACCCGTTTCGAACACCGCCGTGCGGGTGCCGCCGGCCTTGACCGGGAACTCGATGCTGATCGACCTGCCCTTGCGCGCCAGCTTCCACAGCGCCTTCTGGTCGGTGATGAACAGGGCGATGGCCTCATCGGTCTTCGGGCGCCAGGCCGCCATCGACACCGGCTTGCCATCGTCCACGGTCACCTTCACCGTGCACTGCGGGCAGCGGAAATCGCCAGCCTGCAGCACCAGGTAGGCGTGCCGCTTCCACTCCGGGTGATCGCGGAACACCAGCTGCACCGGCTTGGCACCACTGCCGTCCACGTCCACCCGTTCCTTGCTGTAGATCGACGCCGAGACCTGGCTGCCCTTGCTGCCGACCGGAATCTGGTTGTACTGCCACAGCCCCTGCATGCGGCGCAGGTCGCGCGCGGCATCGCCCTTGGCCTTTACTTCATCGAAACCGGCGGCGATGCGCTCGGCGGCGGCGGTGTCCTTGTACTGGTCCAGCAGCGAGGCACCATGCAGGCGCGCGCGTTCCCAGTCCTGCGCGGCCACAGCCATGTCGTACTGCTTGGCGACGTCCTCGGCCTTGGCTTCCTTCTGCGCCTGCACGGCGGCTGCGGCGGCTTCCTGCGCCTTGCGTTCTTCCTCGGGGTTGCTGCAGGCGGCCAGCGCCAGGGTGCAGGCGGTGAGCAGGATCAGTCGTTTCATGGCGGAGGTCCTTTGCGAGTGCATCCCGATTCTATCGGCAGCGAAAAGCGGATACACCAACGGCGGGTTTCCCCGCCGTTGGTGGTGAAGCAGTGACCGGTTGCCGGCCAGCGACCGGCACTACCGCTTACTTGGCTTCAGCCTTGGCCAGCATGTCCTGGACCGAGGCGGTCGTGATCGGGTGGTAGCCCGGCTTGGCCTTTTCGAAGGCCTGCTTGGCCAGCTCCAGACCCTTCGGCGTCTTCACCAGTTCGGCATAGATCGGCAGGATCAGCTTGCGACGGCCGACGCGTTCGATGAACGCAGCGGCGCCTTCATTGGCCTGCTCGTAGCCGCTGCGGATCGCCAGCGGGTACCAGCGCATGGCGATCTCGCCATTCGGGGTGCCGGTGAAGTGGAAGGCCTTGTCCAGCGTGGCCAGCTTGTCCAGCGGCTGGGTCGCGCCCAGGCCATCGATGAAGCGCACCCATTCCTGCGTGCTCCAGTCGGCGATGACCTGGCTGCTCGGCACGGTGCCGGCGCTGGCGAAGGCGATGCGCGCGGTATCGACGCTGCTGAAGTTGCGCGACTGCGCCTTGGCCGCGAACGCCGGAATGCCCGGCTCGTCCAGCCATGCCTTCAGTTCGGCCTCGGTCACTGCCGACGGATTCTTCGGCAGCAGGTTCTTCTTCATGTAGTCGACGAACTGGTCGGTGTTCGCGCTCTGGAAAGCATGGTCATCGAACCAGCCACGCAGGAACGGATCGAAGGTCTCGCGGCCGAAGCGCTGCTCCAGGAATTCCAGGAACCACGCACCCTTGA
The DNA here is from genome assembly GCF_030910085.1 of Stenotrophomonas maltophilia group sp. RNC7. Classification (NCBI taxonomy): domain Bacteria; kingdom Pseudomonadati; phylum Pseudomonadota; class Gammaproteobacteria; order Lysobacterales; family Lysobacteraceae; genus Stenotrophomonas; species Stenotrophomonas maltophilia group sp. RNC7. The sequence continues at coordinate 15,616 of NZ_JAVFVN010000724.1, forward strand.
CGTAGGCCACCTGGCTGAGCGCTTCGTCGGGATCACGCTCGTTCAGCGGCGGCAGCGCCAGCGCCTGGTCGGCCGGGCTCATGTCCTTCACTTCGGCCAGCAGGTCGGTCTGGTCGATCTGCTTCTCCATCTCGGCCATTTCCTTGCCGTACAGGGCTTCGGTGATGCGGCCCTGGACGTAGGTGGTGAAGCCTTCATTGAGCCAGATGTCCTTCCAGCTGGCGTTGGTCACCAGGTTGCCCGACCAGCTGTGCGCCAGTTCGTGGGCGACCAGCGAGACCAGCGACTTGTCGCCGACGATCACGGTCGGGGTGGCGAAGGTCAGGCGCGGGTTCTCCATGCCACCGAACGGGAACGACGGCGGCAGCACCAGCATGTCGTAGCGGCCCCAGCGGTATTCGCCGTACAGCTTCTCGGCGGCACCGATCATCTTCTCGGTGTCCTCGAATTCCTTGGCGGCCTTGTTGACCATGGTCGGCTCGGCCCAGACGCCGGAGCGGCCAGAGATCGGCTCGAACACCAGGTCGCCAGCGGCGATGGCCAGCAGATAGGACGGAATCGGCTGCGGCATCTTGAAGGTGTAGTCACCATCACGCGCGGCCTTCGGATCGTTGTCGGCGCTCATCAGCACCATCACGTCCGGGCGCGAGACCACGTGCGCGCTGTAGGTGAAGCGCACGCTCGGGGTGTCCTGCAGCGGCACCCACGAACGGGCGTGGATGGCCTGCGACTGGCTGAACATGAAGGGCAGCTTCTTGCCCTCGGTCATCGACGGTGCCAGCCACTGCAGGCCCGATGCGGTCGGCGCGGTGTGGTAGCTCACTTCCACCTTGGCCGGCTGTTCCGGGGCCTCGATGGTCAGCTTGCTGCCGAACACCTTGTCAGCCGCGGCCAGCTCGAACTTCAGCGGGCTGCGCGCGCCATCGGCGGCGACGGCCTCGACCTTGGACACGGTCAGCTCGCGAGTGTCGAGCACCAGCTGCCTGGCGTCCTTCTGCTTCCATTCCAGGGTGTAGGTGGCGGTGCCGCCGATCTGCTTCTGGTCGAAGTCCAGCTTCAGATCCAGCGCGATGTCCTTGATGACGACCTTGTCCGGCTCGGCGTACGAGCTTTCGTCGTGGCTGCGGTTCTCGGCGTTCACGGGGGCGGCAGGGGCCTTTGCGGCAGTCGGGGCGGCGGCGGGCGCGGCCGCCTCCTGGGAGCAGCCGGCGGCCAGGGCCACGGCCAGCGGAAGGAGCATCAGCGGATTACGCATGAATCGGGACCGTTACGGGGATCAAACCCCAATGGTACCTCCCTCCGGCCCGGCAGGCGTTGCGCGGTGCGGGGTAATGGCCGGCACTACCGGAACACCGGGCTTACAGCTTGTAGCCGGAGTGGATCGAGACGATGCCGCCGGTCAGGTTCTTGTAGTGGCAGCGCTCGAAGCCGGCCTGCCCCATCATCGCCTTCAGTTCGTCCTGCGGCGGATGCTTGCGGATGCTCTCGGCCAGGTACTGGTAGCTGTCCGAATCGTTGGCGAACAACTTGCCCAGCCTGGGCAGGATCTTGAACGAGTGGAAGTCGTAGATCGGCTTGAACCAGTCGGCAGTGACTTCGGAGAACTCCAGCACGCGGGCCTGGCCGCCCACCTTCAGCACGCGGTACATCTCGCGCAGGCCGGCGTCCTTGTCGGTCACGTTGCGCAGGCCGAAGGCAATGGTGACCAGGTCGAAGCTGTTGTCCGGGAACGGCAGGGCTTCGGCGTTGCACTGCACGTAGTCCAGGCCAAGCACCAGGCCGCGGTTGGTCAGGCGGTCCCGGCCGACCGACAGCATGCCGGCGTTGATGTCGCCCAGCACCACCGAGCCCTCGGCGCCGACGCGTTCCTTCAGCAGGGCGGCGATGTCGCCGGTGCCGCCGGCCAGATCGAGCACGCGGTCGCCCGGCTTCACCTGCGCGGTCGCGACGTAGTAGCGCTTCCACGCCCGGTGCACGCCCAGGCTCATCAGGTCGTTCATCAGGTCGTAGTTGCGCGCGACCGAGGTGAACACCTGGCCGACCAGCTTCTGCTTGTCCTTGGCGGCGACGTCGCGGAACCCGAAATGGGTGGTACCGGCTTTATAGGGGGATTCGCTCATGGCCCCGATTATCGCACCGCCGGGGGCCAGCGGCACCCCCTGCCCGTATGATGGCGGGCCACGACTGACCGGAGCCCCCGCATGATCACCACGCCCGACTACCAGGCCCTGCTGCAGACCGCCATCGCCGAAGCCCGCCAGGGCCTGGCCGAGGGCGGCGTGCCGATCGGCGCGGCGCTGTACCACAACGACGGCCGCCTGCTCGGCTGCGGCCACAACCGCCGCGTGCAGGAAGGCGACCCGTCGGTGCACGGCGAAACCGACGCCTTCCGCAAGGCCGGCCGCCAGCGCCGCTACCAGGACACCATCATGGTCACCACCCTGGCGCCGTGCTGGTACTGCTCGGGCCTGGTGCGCCAGTTCAACATCGGCACCGTGGTGGTGGGCGAATCGCGCACGTTCCAGGGCGGCATCGACTGGCTGCGCGAGAACGGCGTCAACGTGATCGACCTCGACAACCAGGAATGCGTCGACCTGCTCGGCGATTTCATCAGCCGCCATCCGGACATCTGGAACGAAGACATCGGTGAATGAGCCACACACCGTCATCCGTTGAACCCGTTTAATGAACGCTTCAGTGCCGCCACCTCTTGGTGCGGACAGCGTTTGCGGCCATTGCCGTGACCGCGCGCACAGTCAGCTGGACTGCGTGCACACACTGCGGTAACACCCCACCCGGCTGACACGCCTAGGGTGGGGTTACCGGGGCTCGTTTCCCCGGCGGAGCCAGCCATGTGCGCGCACGCCGTACGACCTACGCCCGACCCGATCCTCGAATCCATCCGCGAACGCCTGCAGCAGCACTTCGCGCTGCACCGGCGCAGTGCGTCGTTCTGGAGTGCCTACCAGGGCCTGCAGCTGGAACTGGTGCGCGGCCAGCCGCGCGATCACGAGCGACTGTGCAACGCGATGGCCACCATGGCCGAGCAGATGGGGGCGGTCGAGCACGCGCAACTGATCAGCAATCGCCACACCGGCTCCACATCCCGCTGACGCGGCATGCACCGGCAGATACGCCACACTCCGATGAACCCCCACTCCCTTTCCACTCAACCGAACTGGATTGTCATGCACGCTGAAGTCCCCACCATTCCCCCGGTCATCAACGTAGACGCCGAGCTTGACCACTGGCGCCGCCAGCATGCCGAGGGCGCACTGCCGCACAACTCGTTCGGCTCCTACGTGCCGTGGATCAAGTTCGCCTGTGATTCGCTGATCACCCAGCCGCGCGCCAGCGAGGCCGAACGTGACGAAATGTTCCAGACCCAGTACGCCCTGCAGATCATGCCGCGGCTGAGCGAAGCACAGGCCCGCGAGTTCGTCGACCTCTGCTGGCAGCACGTCTATCAGAGCAGCCCGGTGCGCAGCCTGCAGGCGCCACGACTGCAACGCATGCGCGCCTGACGGCCGCTGCACGGCGCCTCCACGCGCCACTGCCGATCATCCTCGTCACCTGAGTGGGACGACGACGATGAAAGCACGCAACCTGTTCAATACGATCGCCAAGAAGGCTGCCGCCGCCACGGGCTCGCCGTGGACCTTCCTGGCTGCAGTGGCGATCGTGGTGATCTGGGGCATCAGTGGCCCGGTGTTCGGCTTCAACGACACCTGGCAGCTGGTGATCAACACCGGCACCACCATCATCACCTTCCTGATGGTGTTCCTGATCCAGCACACGCAGAACGCGGACACCGCCGCGATGCAGATCAAGCTGGACGAGCTGATCCGGGCAACCGCCGAGGCCAACAACGAGCTGCTGGATCTGGAAGAACTGGACGAGGCACGCCTGGAAGAGATCCGCGCCGAGTACGAGCAGATGGCGCGCGAAGCCGGCGATGCGCTCGCGCGGGTGCGCGCCTGCCATGCAGCGCGGCGCGACGATGAAGCGATCTGACGGTAGCGCCGGGCCATGCCCGGCGAGCGCGATACCCGGAAGAATCCCACACGGGCCATCGCCCTCGGCTGATAACGGCGGACATCCCATCAGTGCAGACTGGCGCCATGTCCAGCCGTCAGCTGGAACGCGGCCGCCACTCCCGTATCGGGGGCTACTACGTCCTCACCACGGTCGTACGCCACCGGCGTCCGGTCTTTGAAGATCCACGTTGTGCAACGTGTCTTGTGGGTGCATTGAGGTATGTTGAACGCACGGGCCTCAGCCGGTCCTTTGCTTGGGTCGTCATGCCTGACCATCTGCACTGGCTGATGCAGCTGCGCGACGGATCACTGGCGCGCATGATGGGAACGGTGAAATCCCGCAGCAGCCGGTTGCTGGGGCAGCAGTTCGGCATACAGACGCCTTTGTGGCAGACGAGCTATTTCGATCACGCGGTACGCAGCGAGGAAGCCTTGAGGCGCCATGCGTTGTACATCCTGGTCAACCCCATCCGAGCAGGGTTGACCCTGCATCTCGATGAATATCCGTTTGCATGGTGCCGTTGGCCCATGCGGTAGCGCCTGGCCATGCCCGGCGAGCACGAAGTGCGGTCCGCCCAGACGTCAGGCATGCAGGAACGAAAAGCCGCCGGGCGTGGCCCGGCGCTACCGGTATCGAATTGCTGCTAAGCCGCGCTCGTGCCAGCCGCCGCCCAGTACCTTGTACAGGGTGATGCGGTTGGCCTGCTGGGCCAACTGCGCCTGCAACTGGGTCTGCTGCGCGTTGTAGGCAGTACGTCGTGCGTCCAGCAGGGTCACGAAGCTGTCCAGGCCGGCGTCGTAACGTGCCTGCGACAGGCGGTTGGCCTGTTCGGCCGCGTCCACCAGGCGCTGCTGTGAACTCACCTGTTCATCCAGGCTGACATTCAACGCCAGCGCATCGGCGGTTTCGCGGAAGCCCACCTGGATCGACTTCTCGTACTGCGCCAGTGCGATATCACGATCAGCGTTGGCGACGGCCAGGTTGGCGCGCAGCTTGCCGCCCTGGAAGATCGGCAGGGTGATCTTCGGCAGGAAACTCCATACGCGAGTGCCGCTGTCGAACAGGCTGGACAATTCGCTGGAGCCACTGCCAATGCTGCCGGTCAGCGAGATGCTCGGGAAGAACGCGGCACGTGCCGCGCCGATGTTGGCATTGGCGGCCAGCAGCTGGTGTTCGGCGGCCATGATGTCCGGGCGCTGCAGCAGCACATCGCTGGGCAGGCCGGCCGGCGGAGGCGCCAGTGCCAGCAACTGCGGTTCGATGCCGTCCGGCAGCAGCGCCGGATCCAACTGGCCACCGGCCAGCAGCGCCAGCGCGTTGCGGTCCTGGGCCAGCTGGCCACGCAGGCGCGCTGCATCAGTGCGCGCGGTCTCGACCAGCGTGCGGGTCTGGGTCAGTTCCAGTGCCGAACTGCCACCACGCTCGTGGCGGGCCTCGGCCAAGCGCAACGAATCCTCGTAGGTCTTCAGCGTGGCATCGGCGATCTTCAGACGCTGGGCATCGGCACCGTAGGTCAGCCACGCCGTCGCTGTCTCAGCCACCAGGCTCAGCTGCGCGTTGCGACGATTGGCAGCTACGGCAAAGTACTGCTGCAGTGCCGCTTCGCTGAGGTTGCGCACGCGGCCGAACAGGTCCAGCTCGAACTCGGCCACGCCGACACCGGCGGTGAACTGCTCGGTGACGCCAGCGTCGGTGCCCTGGCGCTGCATCTGGCCGGTGACGGCCACGCCGGGCACGCGGTCGGCGCGCTGCACGCGGTACTGGCCGCGCGCGCGTTCAACGTTGAGCACGGCCACGCGCAGGTCGCGGTTGTTCTGCAGCGACTGCTCGATCACCTGCTGCAGGCGCGCATCGGTGAAGAAATCGCGCCAGCCGACGGCGGCGACATCAGCCACCTGGCCCTGTGCAGCCTCGGCCGGCCACTGCGCCGGAATTGCCGGAGCGACCGCGGTGTTCTTCGGCACCAGAGTGGAGCAGCCGGCCAGCGCGAGCGCGGCGGCCAGGGATACAGCAAGAGAAGAGAATTTCATGGCGACACCTTGGGGGTCACGGTGGTAGCGCCGGGGCCGGGCCCGCGGCGCACCCGGGGGGCCGGCCCCCGGGCCGGGCCCGGGCCCCCCGGGTTTATTACACCGCGGGGGTGGGGGGGGACAACCGCGCGCCCCCCCCCCACAAAACCAAGAACAAGCACAAACACCAAACCCAACCCCAAACCCCAACCCAC
>NZ_JAVFVN010000734.1:0-489 GCF_030910085.1 Stenotrophomonas maltophilia group sp. RNC7
ATACGCATGTCAACAACGAGCTCGGCATTATGAGCTCGCGCGATATGACTGATATCGGGACTGAGAAAGGGGGAGATGTAAGAGACTAGTTCGTCCTGGAGGCAGGCAGGTTTCGTATACTAGATGATGTGATGTGTACTAAATAGTCTTAATCGAAAGAAGTGACTTATATGAGTGCGGGCATTATGGACATTATTCCTGGAGCTGTAAGCTTGTTATCTGCTGGTTTAGCTACAACTGCATTAGTAAAAACCTTACGGGGAATTGAAGATAAAAACAAGAAGAGAATTGCACAATTCGAATCGGCGTTACTAAATGCGTTAAAAATTTCTTCAATCGATGATATAAAAGACGTTCAAAACTTGTACATTGGAATAGGAATAACAAACGATATAAATAAACAAGAATATGCAATAACCAACTTATTAAGAGAATTCTTAGTAAATTTAATATCAAATAAGTTTGAAGCAAGTGAACAACAGATTCGCG
>NZ_JAVFVN010000089.1:0-524 GCF_030910085.1 Stenotrophomonas maltophilia group sp. RNC7
CGGCGCAAGCTGGATAGTGCGGCGCTGCTTGAGTATTTCACGTTCCAGAATATTTTTACCAATCGAACGCTGCTCGATGGCGTCAGCATGTTTCCCGCAGGGTATTACGGCGTGCTGGACTTCGCCACGACCAAGCCGCAACTTAAGCTCGCGCAATACTGGGATTTCAATTTCAAGGAGCCAGCGTCGCCCAAGCCGGACGAGGAATACCGGGAAGAGCTACGCAGGCTGTTCAACCAAGCAGTCAACCGGCAATTGGTGACCGACGTCGAACTGGGCAGCTATTTGAGCGGCGGCATGGATTCGGGGTCGATAACCGCTATCGCCGCGGCTTCGCATCCCTATATCAAGACGTTCACCTGCGGCTTCGACCTGAATTCCGCGTCAGGCATCGAGCTGGGATTCGATGAGCGTAGCAAGGCCGAGTACATGTCGTACTACTTCAAGACCGAGCACTATGAAATGGTGTTGAAGTCCGGCGATATGGAACGGGTCCTGCCCAAGTTGGCCTGGCATCTGGAAGA
>NZ_JAVFVN010000098.1:0-929 GCF_030910085.1 Stenotrophomonas maltophilia group sp. RNC7
GTTCCGCAATGATGGGCATGCCGTCCGAAGAAATTGCAGAGAAATTTGATCAGATTGCCGATTTTTCGGGACTTGGAGAATTTCTAGATGTGCCATTCCGCACCTATTCATCAGGTATGCAGTTGCGGTTAGCTTTTGCCACATCGACGGCTGTTCGACCGGAGATATTGATTATGGACGAATGGCTTTCGACCGGGGATGAAGATTTCAAGGATCGCGCTAACGCGCGAATGCGCGATCTGGTTGACTCGACAAAAATATTGGTTCTGGCCAGCCATTCGAAAGAACTGATGGAAAAAAATTGCAACAGAGTAATTTGGCTTGAGCATGGACGTGTGAAGATGGACGGCACTCCGGCGGAGATTTTGCCACTTTATTTTGGGGCCTGACAAATAGGAATTGTTCCGCTCAACAAAATTAATGAGCACTTTTAGCTCTTCATCTTGTGACCTTGTCCGGCACAAAGCTGTTTTGCGCTCGGGAAATGTTTCGGAGGAAAAAAACCGATATTTGTAACGTCTGTGCATCGCATATACATTTACATGCCGGAGTTGAAATATCCAATGATGCATAAACTTGTTAGTGGTTTTGGATTCTAACTTCTGCGCCCGATTCAAGGCGCAGGCTACAGATCTCGGAATAAGCCACTTGGCGCGATACTGGAGCTCACAACCATGAAACAATTGCGAAGCCGTTTTTGCCAATTAACTAATGGGTTACGTTACTTGGCTCGCGGAGATTTTTCCGGTCTGGCGCGTCGGCTAAGATGGTATCGTGACGAACAGACACAAGTGAAATTGCATCGTCGTCTGTCGAGTGGAAATAAACTTGCATGGGGGATTATGTGTACGCCGCATACTCTTTTTATAGCAAATGCAATATCCAGTCGCTTGTCCATACATGGCATCGCGAGTGAAGTTCTGACAGGT
>NZ_JAVFVN010000010.1:0-408 GCF_030910085.1 Stenotrophomonas maltophilia group sp. RNC7
ATGACCGAGGCCACAGATGCAAACAATTACAAAACCCAGTATGAGTATGATGAAGTAGGCCGCATAAAAAGAGTAATCGATGCAATGAATGGTACAACAGAATACGATTACGATGCGGCAGGAAGAATCCTATCTGTCAAAGATGTAATGGGATATAAAACAGTATTTACATACAACAACTTAGGTTTAGTAGAAACTGTAAGGGATCCTAAGGGTGCTGTTACAAAATATGAATACGATTCTAATGGTAATTTAACTAAGCTAATAGATGCTGAGGACAATGTGACAAAGTGGCAATATGATAGAAATGGAAATATTAAAAAGATTATTGACTCCTTAGGAAATGCAACAACCTACACATATGATCGTATCAATCAAGTAAAATCTATTACAAACGCCAAAGGCGAT
>NZ_JAVFVN010000102.1:0-355 GCF_030910085.1 Stenotrophomonas maltophilia group sp. RNC7
CAAAGGCTCTAATCTTCCCAGCAGGTATTTCAATCAATCCATTCTCTACTGGTTTCTCCTCTTTCAAACGATCTTGGAGTAAGATATATGTGTTTCCTTCAATTATCTTTTCAATGATCCCTCCTGCACCAGGTATAGCGAATGACTCCATAATATTCCTCCTAGTTTTTTAGCAATAAATTTTGAACGCTTAATATTTTCTTCCATGGATAAAATAGTGCCAACTGCTCGTATCATCAAAAATATCTTCAATATGCCTGATTCTAACTATTTCAAAATCACTCAGTAACGCTCGAACATCATATAAATCAGAATAATAATGAGGAACGTTCATTTCTGACTCTTCTGTCTTGAT
>NZ_JAVFVN010000015.1:0-843 GCF_030910085.1 Stenotrophomonas maltophilia group sp. RNC7
ATCGGCGGCACTGCCACCGCGGTTGTCGCTTCGGAGAAGAAGACCGTCGCCGACCTGGACATCACCACGGTGGAAGGCGCCCAGCGCGCTCTGTCCATCGTTGACGATGCATTGACTTCGGTGAACTCCTCGCGTGCCGACATGGGTGCGATCCAGAACCGCTTCACCTCCACCATCGCCAGCCTGAACACCACCTCGGAAAACCTGTCGGCCTCGCGTAGCCGTATCCGCGACACCGACTACGCCAAGGAAACCGCTGAACTGACCCGCACGCAGATCCTGCAGCAGGCCGGTACCGCGATGCTGGCCCAGGCCAACCAGTCGCCGTCCAGCGTGATGAGCCTGCTGCAGGGCTGATCCCTGCCCCGTTTCAGGCAACACAGAAAGGCCGCCTTCGGGCGGCCTTTCTGCGTCTGCAGCTCCGGGCTCTGGCAGTAACGCGAGCGCATGAACACGACCTGCAGAACACCGCAAATTCCCGCTAAAGACAGTTGACATGTCGCCGTTATTGATATCAGCCGAGGCATTAAAACTGCAACGGCCCCTCCTACGGGAGGCCTCTCAACCGTCGGCGACATCATCGCCACCAGGAGCAAGAAAATGGCACAAGTCATCAATACCAACGTGATGTCGCTGAACGCCCAGCGCAACCTGTCCACCAGCGGTTCCAGCCTGGCCACCACCATCCAGCGCCTGTCCTCAGGCCTGCGCATCAACAGCGCCAAGGACGACGCCGCCGGCCTGGCGATCTCCGAGCGTTTCAGCACCCAGATCCGCGGTCTGGACGTTGCCGTGCGCAACGCCAACGACGGCATCTCGCTGGCCCAGACCGCCGAAGGCGCG
>NZ_JAVFVN010000167.1:0-357 GCF_030910085.1 Stenotrophomonas maltophilia group sp. RNC7
AGGGGCCGTTCGTGATCAACACGCGGCAGGAACTGATGCAGGCCTTCGCCGATTTCCCGGAAGCCAAGTCTGACGTAGTACCGGCCGCTGGCCGGAAACTGCCTCGCCTGGAGGCGGATCGGGGTGGCGGCCCCCGGGCGGCCCGACCCGTGGGTGGGGTGGCGCCGCGGGGGGGCGGGCCGGGCGGGCACCCCCGCAACCACCCCCCCCCGCCGCCCCCGCCCCCGGGGGGCGGGGGCCGCGGGGCGCGGTGTATGCGGGGTTTGCGGGCGGGCCCCCCCCCCCGCGGCGCGACCCGACCCACCGTTCGGCCCGGCCGGGGGCGGCCACCCCGATCCGCCTCCAGGCGAGGCAGTT
>NZ_JAVFVN010000177.1:0-314 GCF_030910085.1 Stenotrophomonas maltophilia group sp. RNC7
TATCAGTAACCTATGTTGAAAAAAATAAAGATATCTTAGTTGAAATTTTTCAAAGAAGAAACTTATTGGTGCATAATGGCTGAATTGTTAATTCTATTTATATCAAGAATGTGAATAACAACTTGAGAACACAACTGGCAAACGGTGATAAAGTCGAAATTAACAGGGAGTATATCAACAGTGCAATTATAAAGAACAGAATATATCTGCTGAAGACAAACTAATATGTCAAGCGAATTACTGGCAATGTATGAAAAGGAATAATCAATTCAACGTAGTTAAGGAGCAAGTAGATGCAGCAGATTTCTCAGCGT
>NZ_JAVFVN010000237.1:0-494 GCF_030910085.1 Stenotrophomonas maltophilia group sp. RNC7
GCTTCATTGCCGAGCAGATAGGTGACATAGCCCGAAGGGTTGCCAGCACCGTTGCTAATGACCTGCACCGTGTCAGAAACCACAACGCGATAGCCGAGATAGGTCGGGAAGCGTACTTCTCCGCGAGCATCAGGGATAAAGTCGATGAGGTTCTGCTTCTGCAGACGGGTGTAAACAGCCGAATGCATGATCAGGGTGGACAGGTCTTCCGCTGCATCGCCCATCGTCTGCTTGGTATCGAGGATAGCTTCAGCAGAGATGAGGTTTGCATCAGCAGGCGTGCCAGTCGTGACGCTGATGTTATTGACCATATCGCCGCTGTCGTTGGCCACGTTGTCGAGATAGACGCCGTGCAACGAAGCAACGAGGATCTTGTTCAGTTCACGGATCCACCAGTCAGCAACGAGATTGCCGATGGCCTGCATCGGATCATCACCAGCCAGAACACCAGACAGGCGCATCGAGGACCAAGACTTGGTGCGGACCTGACGGGC
>NZ_JAVFVN010000239.1:0-730 GCF_030910085.1 Stenotrophomonas maltophilia group sp. RNC7
AGAGAGATGGAGCTAAACTATGTAGTAGATATCACCTCAGCATACAACAATGTTCTAATGACCTATGGAGATCACTATCAAGTACAGCGCTATACCCATGGAATCGATCAAATCAGTATGGATTTTTGGATGCTAGAGGACCATGACAATGGCTGGATACCGAATGGATCCTAAATAAACCTATTGGGAGAATGACAAATAAATAATTTACATGATTCGAAAAAGAGCGATAGAATTGATAAGAGCAAGTCATTTGAAGACTTAAAAAATAAGAACTATTGGATAGAATCTGAGAATAATTCTGTTGCAGTAGATAAAGTAGAAAAGCAACTGGATGGGCAGCAGCCAGTACATTTGCTTATTGGATTATATCAGAAGTATCGAGGTTATCCCCTCCAAGAAATCTTTACCGATCTCATAAAGAAATATACAGTGGAATGTATCAATATTAAATGATATATTCCACCCTTTTACTATATCAGAAAAAGGCTGGTGAGTTAAATGGACTACATAACTTATTATAATGATGGAGAAGCACAATATATTAAGTATAATTATTATGACGCCTTATATTTGTTTGAAAAAAATAACTAATGATTGTTTAAACTATATAGCTTGTTGTCATTTGGCGTTAGGACATTTTGATGTTGCCAAAAAGATATTCAAAGAGTTAATAAAATCTTGCCCACATTGGGAAAGACCTATGTTCAATTTAGGGAGATTATATATT
>NZ_JAVFVN010000242.1:0-1175 GCF_030910085.1 Stenotrophomonas maltophilia group sp. RNC7
TGTCCGCCGAAAGCCTAAGGGTTCCTGGGGAAGGCTCGTCCGCCCAGGGTAAGTCGGGACCTAAGGCGAGGCCGAAAGGCGTAGTCGAAGGACAACAGGTTGAAATTCCTGTACCACCGCAGCCGTTATGAGCAATGGGGGGACGCAGAAGGATAGGGACGCGAGCTGATGGATGCTCGTCCAAGCAGTGAGGCTGGTCAGTAGGCAAATCCGCTGACCGTAAGGCTGGGCTGTGACGGGGAGGGAAAATTACAGTACCGAAGGTCTTGATTTCATGCTGCCAAGAAAAGCCTCTAGCCAGGTGAAGGTGCCCGTACCGCAAACCGACACAGGTAGGCGAGAAGAGAATTCTAAGGCGCGCGGAAGAACTCTCGTTAAGGAACTCGGCAAAATGACCCCGTAACTTTGGGAGAAGGGGTGCCCCGGTAGGGTTTATAGCCCGAGGGGGCCGCAGTGAATAGGCCCGAGCGACTGTTTAGCAAAAACACAGGTCTGTGCGAAGCCGTAAGGCGAAGTATACGGGCTGACGCCTGCCCGGTGCTGGAAGGTTAAGGGGAGTGGTTAGCCGTAAGGCGAAGCTATGAACCGAAGCCCCAGTAAACGGCGGCCGTAACTATAACGGTCCTAAGGTAGCGAAATTCCTTGTCAGGTAAATTCTGACCCGCACGAATGGCGTAACGACTTGGGCGCTGTCTCAACGAGAGATCCGGTGAAATTTTAATACCTGTGAAGATGCAGGTTACCCGCGACAAGACGGAAAGACCCCATGGAGCTTTACTGTAGCTTGATATTGGACTTTGGTACGGACTGTACAGGATAGGTGGGAGCCTTTGAAGCAGGAGCGCAAGCTTCTGTGGAGGCGCCGTTGGGATACCACCCTGTTCGTATCGGAGTTCTAACCTAGGACCGTGACCCGGTTCGGGGACAGTGTCAGGTGGACAGTTTGACTGGGGCGGTCGCCTCCTAAAGAGTAACGGAGGCGCCCCAAGGTTCCCTCAGAATGGTTGGAAATCATTCGAAGAGTGCAAAGGCATAAGGGAGCTTGACTGCGAGACCTACAAGTCGAGCAGGGACGAAAGTCGGGCTTAGTGATCCGGTGGTACCGCATGGAAGGGCCATCGCTCAACGGATAAAAGCTACCCTGGGGATAACAGGCTTATCTCCCCCAAGAGTCC
>NZ_JAVFVN010000287.1:0-1385 GCF_030910085.1 Stenotrophomonas maltophilia group sp. RNC7
AGAAAGTAGATATTGAACATACATTAGGTATTACAAATAGTACTAATAAGCGGTTATGTAAAGCACTTGAAAGTAATGGGATTTTAGAAGCGGTTAAAGGTGGATACCGTATTAATCCTACTTACCACTTTAGAGGACAAGCTCAAGAACAAAAGATAATCAAATTATTTACTACAACATTAAAGCAGCTATGCAAAATCTTAAAACCTGCTGAAATTGGATTCTTATATAAGTTACTTCCATATGTGCATTATGAAACTAACATGATTTGTATTAATCCTCATGAAATTGATTCTAAGGAAATTCAGTATCTTAATATCGAAAGCATTGCACAAATTACTGAAATTCATCAAAAGAAAATATCTACTCTTCTTAGGAGTTTAAGAAAAGGTGGAGTAATTGCAGAAACGATACTGGAAGATAAACGCCACACTTTCATCACATTAAATCCATATATCTTTTATAGAAAAAGTGGTCAACCTGATAATACGTTAAGAGGTATGTTTGCTGCTTCACCATATGCTCCAAAAAATAGGTAACCTTTTTGACCCTTATTTGCTCGAATGGGTAACTTTTTTGAACTGTTTTAAATCACGCTCAATCCATTGTGGCAGTAAGGCTAAACGTTGTTTTGAGCGTTAATTACTTCTTATTCTTTGATACAAGTTAACTTTATATATAGTTTAAAAATTTACAAGTTTAATAAATAACAGGTTTAATAAGTAGCAAGTTTAACAAATATAAAAGTTTAATTTTAAGTATATTGCTTGTTATATGTCCTCAATTGCCGGACGGCTTAGTACTTCACTTTCGCTCGTACATTCATTTTAAAAATTAAGGAGGTAGCAAATTTATGAAAAAGAAATACATGAATCGCAAAGAATTTATTCAGCACATTAGTATTTTAACTTTAGGATACTATGCATATAAAAATGAACCAATTTCATTTCCACAAGTTGCTGAATATCTAAATACAACTACTGATAACTTACGATTAAAGAAACAAGATACTGATCTAATGAGTCAATTATCTAAATGTGGAATTGTTGTAGAACGTATTAATAATACGAATCATTTTGTACTAACAAATAATTGAACAAAGTAATGCCCTTACCAAACGGATAGCAGGGGGAATGGATAATAACATCCCCCAAAAAAACTTTTCTCTTTGGATAGGGCTAATCAAAAGTTAAATAAAGGATGGTATTAATATGAACAAAGACAATTTATTTTCAAATTTTGAACGTTATGAAGCAAGCAATAGTAATCCATTGTCATTTTTAACAGAAGAAGAAAATAAAAAAGAAACCGCTGCAAAAGAATTAAATAACAGTGATAACCCTTTAGCTTTCTTAAATGATTATGAAACTGCTAAAGATAAAACT
>NZ_JAVFVN010000297.1:0-313 GCF_030910085.1 Stenotrophomonas maltophilia group sp. RNC7
CAGCAGTCCGCCCGGTCGCCGGGATGAGGGCCGGCGCGCAGCGGTGGCGTCCCCCATCGCTGCGCGCGGAGAGCTGGATGAGGATTGGTGAACTCGCGCGCTTGACCGGCACGCCCCCTGAGAACATCAGGTTCTACGAACGGGAGGGCCTGCTGCCCGCTCCCGAGCGGTCCCGCAACAACTACCGGCGCTATGGCCCGGCCCATGTCGAGCGGCTTTACCTGATTCGCAACTACCGCGCGTCGGGCATCGGCCTGGATGACATGCGCAACTTGCTGGGCTGGACGCATCGCGAGTCCCCGGAACCCGAGCT
>NZ_JAVFVN010000373.1:0-363 GCF_030910085.1 Stenotrophomonas maltophilia group sp. RNC7
CGAAGCGAGCAATGGGCAAACTCCATATAGGAAATGAAATCAGCCGGGAAAGGAAATCAAATACATAATCAACTAACAGACTAAACGAAGCAGAGCCATTACAGGCGAAACAACATGAACAGCCGAAGAAAGAAAGCAACGCTCACCCCGCCAAGCCCGGCAAGGGGAACCACGATATCGGAACGGAAAGCAGCCGGGCAATGGTCGGCACAACAAAAAGAACACTGCGACCAACCGCCCCCGGGCCTGGCCCGGCGCTACCACAGGAAATTCCGATGAACGCAAGCACCGCTCCGCGCTGGCCCGTACGCAACCTGCTCTTCATCGGCGGCCTCGGTGGCCTGCTGTAAGGCATCGACATCG
>NZ_JAVFVN010000403.1:0-506 GCF_030910085.1 Stenotrophomonas maltophilia group sp. RNC7
ATCCGGCCCTCCAGCCTGGATACCGGGAAGAATCCCATCGAGGATACCTGGGTAGTTATCAGCAATCATGAACTGCGACTTTGCACCTCCCGACCCGCCTTTACCAATGACTGCGCGTGGGACACCATAGACCTCAACCAAACGCTCCTTCACCATCATCGCGGTCTCGGCAGACAACGTGGAATTGCAATTGTTTGCCCAAACATTGAGCGTAGAAGACGCCACCGCGTAACCTTGACTCAGTTCGTAGAGGCTAGTCTTGTAAGTGCCACCTAAAGCCGTTGCTTGACGATAGCCCGGATTACAACCGCCACCGAATGGATAAACGACCTCGCCATTCCATCCCGCCGGGCGCGTGAAAGGCGTTAGAGGAGAATCCTTTACAGGATCATGCAAAATCGCCGTCTGGTATATACCGCGATTTATCGTTCCGGTTTCAACTCGAACGATAAAGTTAACGGAGGATCCAGTCGATGTTGTCGTCTTCGCAACATCAGGTGGTGTGG
>NZ_JAVFVN010000405.1:0-410 GCF_030910085.1 Stenotrophomonas maltophilia group sp. RNC7
ATTATTTAAAGGATTAAAGTCAACAAATGTTTATAGCCAATACTACTGTATAAACAGACTGGTTGAATTCTACAATAATGATGATATAAGGATAAAGGCTATAGATGAAATAAGCCCATTTCTAAATAATAGAAATAATACACTTAAAAAAGCTGCGGAATTTGCCGTAGATGTATTAAGTAAGAAATTTGATCGTCCTTATATAGTCCATGCTATGGATGACATTAAAATCTTTGCAATTTTTAATGACTATTCTGACTATGGTAGCTATAACGAGTTATGGATAATTAGGGATGATAAATTATCAAAACTCCATTCATTTAAAAATCTACAGACCTATATTGATACTGGTGAACCTATAAAACTTTCACCAAATAAGGATAAAATAACAGTACAAACATCCTCTAGAA
>NZ_JAVFVN010000420.1:0-693 GCF_030910085.1 Stenotrophomonas maltophilia group sp. RNC7
TGATTATATCCAGTGTATTAATAATTGGGATCTGCAACTAAAAATAGAAGTGAAGTTGATATGTTGTGGTTTCAAGCAATGCAGAAGTTGGAGAATAATAGAAGACATAGAGCATTATATAGAAAAGGATATAAAGATAAATACATAAATGAAACGTTGAAATTTCAAATGTTTGAAGTGAAAAAATATGGATATTATTCTGGATGCTGAATATAATATATCTATAGGGAGGAGGTGAAGCGCATGACAGAGAAGATAGTATTGCTAACAGCCATAATCAGCCTAATAGTTGTACTTGTGAAGTTGATAATAATTATCTTAGAGGAACGAAAGAAGAAAAAAGAAAGAGAGGAAAAAAGGGGAAAGGATCCAGCAAAAAAGCCAGATCCAAGCCAATAGCATTAAAGGGGAGGTCGGATCTCCCCTTTAATATATTATATGCTACAAAGTAAAAAAATAAATATACAAATAATAAATACATAAAATAAATTAACACACAAAAATATTACAGATAAAATAAATCAATAAGTAAAATTAAAATAACCAGGATTGAGATCCTGTTCTTTTTTATGTTTAGAAATAAAAGAAATTTAATTATTAAAAAATCATTTAAATAAAACGATTAGAAAAATAATGCCTTAACTTAAAAAATTATATATAATAGGCATATAAACATACATAGTAATTAAGTTT
>NZ_JAVFVN010000039.1:0-701 GCF_030910085.1 Stenotrophomonas maltophilia group sp. RNC7
AGCTTGCTACCGAACAATTCGCTTCCGCGTTTCATAGCTTGCTCTGTGATCGGCGGTTGCCAGTCTTTGTCTCCAGCGCATCCGAGGCGACACGAGCCGCTGTTGAGCAAATCAACCATGGCGCCCATGACAGTCTTGTTGCGCCCGAATAGCGTGCCATCCTGTTGAGGTCCGGCTATGGGGAGCGTCACAGCGCGACTGAGATAACGAAGGCCGATGCTGATCCGTGACGCTGCATATGGCAGCGTGACGGCCCCGCCTGACACAATCAGCGGCGTTTCATTGCCGTTGTCATCTGTCAGACTGTCGACAACGTTCCCGTCAGCAAGAGCAATAACTTGCTCGCCTTCCAAAAATCCAAGACCTGTCACAGTTTGAATTGGCGCGCCATTGTACGATGCACCGCAATCGACGTGAAAACTGTCATCAATAGTGTCGATATCGCCATCGAAAGGACGTTCGAGAACTTCGATGTAGCGCTTTGTCTGGCCGTTTATCGTGCGGCGAACGACCATATAGAGATCATCAAATCCTGCCTCGACGCCCGGAACAACCGCAACACTTTCCACAAAGCCTTTAGCGATCTCGTGCTTTGCAAAGCCGACGACCTTTTGCTCACGATCATATGTGACCGAAACGAGCGATCCATCACCCATTGCGCAGTAAAGCTGCGGGTCAGGACGCTCGCAAAACGCCCAATC
>NZ_JAVFVN010000042.1:0-994 GCF_030910085.1 Stenotrophomonas maltophilia group sp. RNC7
TTTTATGCTGAGGTATTCCCCTAGAACACCTTAGACGTGTCGTCGCCAATCGCAATCAAAAGATTCGTAAATTTCTAATGGGAACATGATCCTGATAATCAGAGTAAGATGCTGAATTACCGTGCCGTTCTCGTGCCTTTCTGCTGTTTATCATTAATCTGTCGCCAGTATAGTTACAGATTTCATTATGGAATTTGAATCTTATTATGTGAGCTGTAGGTGAAAGTATGACTTGGTTACTGAATAAACGGACTGGCGTGCGGCTTCACCTCCCGTAAAGCCGGCACACCCTCTTCGCTGGCGCGACCGGTAGAGACAAAACCGCGGCCACGAAAGATTCGCCCAAGTAGGAAAATGCTATCAGTCCGCTTCGAGCGGCAATTGTGCAAATCTGTCAGGCGGATAGATATCAGGTCTGAGTTCAGAGCATGGAATAGCCGTTAATGCCTCGACGTCTAAGACACGTTCAGCGGGAATGCGCTTCCAGCCGTAAGGGGCTGTGTGTTTAATGCCGAGCGCACGAGCAAGCGCTGTCGCGCCTCCTGCTTTTTGGACTGCTAGCCTTACCTGAGATTGTAGTGTTTGAGCATCCACAGTGTGCACCGGCATTGGCGTGACAACCGTGCAGCGGGGCGTCTCCTGTCTCGCAAGGGGCTGCTCACCGTTCCCACTTGGAACTTCGATTCCCTGTAACCAATTGGCTATGTCGTCTTCACGCCATCGAACACAGGTCGGGCTCAGTTTTAACGGCCGGGGGAACTTCTGCTCGTCCATCCACTTGTAAACGGTTGATTTTTTTACGCCGATTTTCTCGCAGACCTGGTTGATTTGTAACAAAGTTGGTATTCCACCCATGTGGCTGTCTCCATTTTGATTGTGTGACATCCGCACACTATCGCCGTTGCCGTGCTTCTCCTGAATTTTCATCGCTGCATTCCGATCCTGAACGCGCTGCATAGTGGCTCCCGTTTCATGAAGCACCGCTAGTTCGCGC
>NZ_JAVFVN010000506.1:0-3691 GCF_030910085.1 Stenotrophomonas maltophilia group sp. RNC7
GGAACATGAATTAGTAGAAGACTTGTTTTTCTACTGGTTTTTTAAAATAAATAAAAGAAATATTAATAGAAGGAATCAGGCTTAATTATTCAAACCCCCTAAGTTTCAATAAAAACTTAGGGGGTTTTGTACTATTTTAAGATTTTAAGAGTAACTACTTAATAAAAATTGAGTAGTTACTATTAAAATCTCTTTAATTCATGGCTATACTGTAATTCATAATATTTCAGGGAGGTATTTAAATGAGTAATTTATTACCACAGCAAAAAGAAAACAATGTATTTGTCTATGAACGAGCAATTTATCTTAAACAAGAATTAAATAATTTAGAACCAAATTTAAGACAATTAATGGACGATTTTTCTAATGCTGCAGAATTAAAAAATTGGCTTAGAAAAGAACAAATTCAATTTGATTTAAAATCATTTAGCACTAAATTAGATTCCATCGCTTCCGAAATTAAAGAATTGGAAAGTATAAAAAGAGACTATAAAGCAGAACTATATGAAATAATTAAGGGGGATTCAGAAGATCCAAAAATAGTCGTTAAAAGATTAATGGAATTTGAAGAACTGGATATAACAAAACTATCCATTTTACTAAACATTGATGAAGAAAAACTGCATATTTTCCTAAACAATTCAGCAGCTAGCGATGGACATATTATGCAAAAGATTAAAGAGTACCTATCTTTATATCAAGACACCTCAACTTCGACACACCTACATTAAGTTAATCTATCTTCAACATTGCGGCCAAATAATAATATGAATTTTTAGTATAGTCCTACCGTTTTAGATGATGGATATTGAAAGAAATTCAATCAATCTTTTTATCAAAACCATTTCTTTTTGTATAATCCATAATGTTAAAAAGGAGAAGTTAACACATGAAAATAACATACAAAAATCAAAGTATTAATGAATTAAAACAGAGCTTAAATTCTCTCTTACCAGGGGCAAAAGAATTTGAAGTTGAGTTTTCACTTCTTGGAGATGGCCCAGCAACACTTTATACGGGTGCAGAAGTAATGAAAATAGACAACATTCTTGAAATAGTTGAGAAACAAGGTTTTAAAGTTAATGATATTGATGGTATTAGTGACGGGAAAAAGATGAGAAATTGTGTAGGGATTACCTTGAATAAACCTTTCATTCATGAAAAGACAAAAGAAAGTATCGAAGCATTATTCATTCTAGGTAATACTTATGAAAGAGAGCTAACAGAATTCTTGTACAGTTTTTTGATTCGTGCGGAAAGAAATTTTCCTGTTCCCCCTAGAGCCATTAATTTTTCAGTTGATATTGGTGCAAAAAATATAGAAAGTGCAAAATCTATTTTTTTAAAAAAAATTTCTTCTTTTAACTACAAATTAAAAGAAGAAATTAAATTTATACCAGTAACCTATGATGATGGAGAGTGGATAGAAATGGAGCCTGAAGAAGATGAAGGCGAAATAAGATTTGAAATCGAGGAAATAACCCTAGAAAAAATAAATGATTTATTTAAAGATTGATATTTTTATTCAAACTTTTTTATAAAACTACAAATAAGTAGGAAACTTTATAATAGAAATAATTTGATTCCGCATAAGATAAGAACGCCCAATAATATATGTTTTGGAGTGACAATATTGAATTCAAATCCAATGTTTAGAAGCAACTCATTATTTAATGCTTATTCGTACGATAAAAAAATGACAGTAAATTCAACCATGTTCAAGACAAGCATTTTATTAATACTATTTATGAGTACAGCTGTATTCTCATTTACCCATTTTCCAATGATAATATTTAATACTAAACTTTATATTGGATTAGGTGTATCAGGTTTTTTACTTTCGTTGATTACTGGTTTTTTTCCAAAAATGGCTCCGTTTACTGCACCAACTTTCGCGATTATTGAAGGTGTATTTGTTGGTACAATTTCATCTTATTACTCTACCTTATTAGATAATATTATCTTTATAGCAGCAACTGGAACCATTGCTATTATGCTATCTATGGCATTCCTTTATTGGGCAAGAATTATTAATGTAACTCAACGTTTTGTTTCTACTTTGTCTACGGTCACATTCGGGATAATGATCTTTTATTTATTAATTTGGGTGTTACAGTTATTTGGAATATCCTTACCGTACCTACATGAAGCAAATCCTTTAACTTTAGGCATTTCTATCTTAATTGTAATTGTTGCTTCCCTTTCCTTTTTAGCAGATTTCCACAATATCGAGTATATGGTTGAGCATAATTTACCTAAATATATGGAATGGTATGGTGCATTTTCTATATTAGTAACTATCATATGGTTATACTTAGAACTGCTTAGATTAATTCGAATCATTGTTGGTATGGTGACTGGAAAATAGATTTACAATGAGTTGTTTTAGAATAAAGCTTTATGTAAATATCACTATGCTATGGAGGAAGAAATATGAAATGTCCAAGAGTAATAATAGAACCGCAAATAATTGAGAAAATACTTACTGAACTTATTAATGAATTCATACGGATAGAGAAATTTGAAAGTGGTTTAGAGTATCGTTTTCAATCAAAACTGGTAATGGATAAACTCATTTTAATAACCTCATTTCTTAATGAAAAATGGAAGTGGAATGAAGAAAAACAATCTTTTTATCATTACTTAAAATATATAACAAGTAAATATGAATTAAGTGGGGTCAACGGGTTAGACGGACTTTATCCAGGTTAGGATTTTTCATCATCATATTTTAATATTACTAAATCTATTACTTTAGTTCCAAATAGATTAACAGGGAGAGAACAAAATGTATTCAATACCAAAGCAGCCTGTTAAATGTTTTTTAAATGCCGACTTAAACGGGAATTTACAATTAGATTCCAAAGAACCACAAGTCGATGAATCCGACTTTGACCATTTATATATGTTTTCTATCCAGGGAATTTTCTATCCAGTAAATAAACCCAATGTGTCAGCTTATTTTTACGATGAGAACCATAAGGAGTATTTAGTAATAAACAAGGAGTTTTTTAGCGACTGCATTTGGAAACCACTTGATGAAGAATTTTTCAAAGTTAAAAAAGCGTGGGACTCTATTACTCCAAGATAAATTCTAAGGAATATTTTATATAAAGAGCATGTTTACAGATATAAGAACATGTTCTTTTGTTTTCTTTTTTATAAGGCTATTAAGAATGTGTACTTTTTATAAAATTGTCAATTTAGAATCATGGTACTATTAATATATACATTTAGTATTATTTTACAATTACGTTCAGTGAAAATAAGGGGGTTAAGTTATGAGTAGAAATGAACTTTGCTATTGTGGTAGTGGAAGAAAAAGAAAAAAATGTCATAAAGAAGTTCATAATAATAGTTACATAGAAATTTTAAGTAATCTTTACCAAGCTATTGAAAATGAAAAAACATACAATAGCAGGGATAAAGAGCATCCATGTAAAAATGGTTGCTTCAATTGTTGCTATGATGCATTTATTATCTCTATGCTTGAATTTGAATATATTTTATATGACTTAAGAAAAAATCATAAAGAAATAATAGAAGATGTATTTAATGCAGCATTGGAAGGAGAAAAGCTATTAAAAGAACAGGATCCGGAGTTACTTAATTATTTTGTCAAAGATGCTACTGGGTTAGATGCCCGTATGGAGAGCAGAGAGGCTAATCAGAAAATGATAAACAAACGAAC
>NZ_JAVFVN010000521.1:0-542 GCF_030910085.1 Stenotrophomonas maltophilia group sp. RNC7
CAATCTCTAGCCACATTGTTTTCTATGATAACTTCCAAATCTTTACATTTGGGACATTTATACTTGATCTCCGTTTCCTTTGTACATCCATTTGCTTTTATCGTATTTAGGCGCTTCTGCACCTTTTCCATTAGTAAGCTCATTTCTTCCAACTTGATTTCCCCCTTTCAAGTTCTTTCCCCACTCAACATATTTTTTGAAAGACGTATTTATTTGGCTCCTAGGATTGTCTTTAGTTTTAAGCGGCTGGTCCAATTTATAGGCTGACCAATCTTTAATACTTTCTAATAAGTTAAGTGTTGGGTATCTATCTTTCAATCTGTTATACATATCCAAATCCTTTTGTCTGTCTAGTGGATAGTTTTCAATCCCCTCTAAGATTTTTATGAATTGTGCTTCTTCGGGATTGAGGACAATAATATTATCTTTATTATCTTTGTTATCTTTATTACTTTCTTCTTTTGTGGTCACTTGCTGGTCGCTTGCTGGTCGCTTGATGGTCACTTGCTGGTCGCTTTGCTGGTCGCTAACATTATTCAAAT
>NZ_JAVFVN010000568.1:0-326 GCF_030910085.1 Stenotrophomonas maltophilia group sp. RNC7
GAAGCATCGCGACATCACGCATGACGTACGCTCGAAGATCGCGGCGGGGGTGGGGGCGCGGGGGGGGGGGCACCCCGCCCCCCCAAAAAAAAAAAAAATGGAGAGAGGGGGCGCAGCAAAGAAAAAACAGGAGGGGGGGCCGGGGGGGGGGGGGCTGGGTGGGGGGGGGGGGGGGGGGCCCCCCGCCCCGCGCCCCCCCCCCCCCCGCCGCGATCTTCGAGCGTACGTCATGCGTGATGTCGCGATGCTTCTGTCATCACCGTGCAAAAAAAGCCTTGACGAAATCTGCAGGATCTCTAGAAGTCGCCCCCTTGCTGCAGCGCATC
>NZ_JAVFVN010000698.1:0-55827 GCF_030910085.1 Stenotrophomonas maltophilia group sp. RNC7
CCCGCTCTCCCTACCACACCACGGGTTTCGGTCATGAGGAGGTGCCCTATGGGGGGGGGGGGGTTTGGGCGGGGGGGGGGGGGGGGGGGGGGGTTTGGGGGGGGGTGGGCGGGGCGGGGGGGGGTTGGGGGGGCGGGTGGCGGAAAAACACCCGGGGGCGGGCCGGGGCCCGGCACTACCGGAAGGCGTCTCAGATCGTCTCGCCAAACGCCTTGGCCAGGTTCCGGTAGGCCTTCTTCTGCGCCTCGTCGGTCGCGGCCGGGGCCACGATCTCGATCTCGACGATCTGGTCGCCCTCCGGATTGCCCGGCAGGCCCCGCCCGCGCAGGCGCAGCTTGCGCCCGGCATCCGAATCGGCCGGGATCTTCAGTTCCACCGCGCCGCCCAGGGTCGGCACGCTGATGCTGGTGCCCAGCGCGGCCTGCCACGGCGTGACCGGCAAGGTGTAGAGGATGTTGCGACCATCGACCTCGAACTGCGGGTGTGCGGCGTACTCCACTTCCAGCAGCAGGTTGCCACCATGGTTGCCCTGCCCCGCCAGGCGGATCACCTGGCCCGGACGGATGCCCTTGGGCACGCGCACGTCCAGCTGCTTGCCGTTGACGGTGATGCGCAGGCTGTCGCCGCTGTAGGCCGCTTCCAACGGTACCGACAGCTTGGCACGGGTGTCGCGGTTGGGGGCATGGCCCTGGCTGCTGAACCCCGGGCCAGGACCGGCACCGCCGCGCTGGCGCGCGAACAGGCTTTCGAAGAAGTCGCTGAAGCCGCCGTTGGCGCCACCACCCCCGAACACTTCCTCGAAGTTGAAACCACCGGCGCCGCCGTAGTTCGGCGGTACGTTGAACTCCTCGCCCGGGCGATAGCCCTGCGCGCGCAGCTGGTCGTAGGCCGCGCGCTTTTCCGGATCGCGCAGCGCCTCGTAGGCCTCGTTGACCGCCTTGAACTTGTCCTCCGCCCCGGCTTCCTTGCTGACGTCCGGGTGGTACTTGCGTGCCAGCCGCCGGTAGGCGGTCTTGATCTCCGCCTCGCCCGCGCTCGGTTCCACCCCCAGGGTGGCGTAGTAATCCTTGAATTCCATCCAGCTACCTCGATCTGCTTCGGCCGCGCCGGTGGCGCCGCCCCGGGTTCATTCTACGCGCCGGCGATGCTCCGCCGCCCCTCGTGCGGCGCCAGTGAGGCCGACTGATCCTGCGCAATGCGGTTGCCATCGCCCTGCCCCAGGCTATGGCTGGAAGCCCGCTCCGCAAAGCCTGAAGATGGGGCCTGCACGCCGGTTTTCCAATGTCTTGACGTCCCTGTCCCATCCGGCCCACTACGCTGCCCCAGCAAGGAGTTCCCCCATGACCATCCATGTCGGCGACCGCATTCCGGAAGTGACCCTCAAGCGCATTCGCGAGGGCATTGAAACGCTTGATACGCATTCGCTGTTCGACGCGCGCAAGGTGGTGCTGTTCGCCGTGCCCGGCGCGTTCACGCCGACGTGCTCGGCCCGCCACCTGCCCGGCTACGTCGAGAAATTCGCGGCCTTCCGCCAGCGCGGCATCGATGTCTACTGCATCGCCGTCAACGACCCGTTCGTGATGAAGGCCTGGGCCGCCGATCAGCACGTGCCCGACGGCCTGCTGATGCTGTCCGACGGCAATGCCGAACTGACCCGCGCGCTCGGCCTGGAGCTCGACGCCAGTGCCTCGGGCATGGGCATCCGCGCGCGCCGTTTCGCCCTGTACGTGGTCGACGGCGTGGTCCGCGCCGCCTGGGTTGAACAGCCCGGTCAATTCGAAGTGTCTTCGGCCGACTACGTGCTGGAGCACCTGCCCACCTGATCTCCCACCGCAAGAGGAAACGGCCAGCCATGTCCAGCAAGCCAGCCAAAGCCCCCAAGCCCGCCGCGCAGATTCCCGGCATCAGCGAGCGCACGGCCCTGCGCGAGCGCGCCCGGCGCAACATCGAGGATGGTGCGATCACCGACAGCTACAGCGCCGACCGCAAGGTGGTGATCAAGCTGCTCAACGACGCACTGGCCACCGAGTACGTGTGCGTGTTGCGCTACTACCGGCACTACTTCATGGCCAAGGGCATGCTGGCCGACGCGGTGAAAGCCGAATTCCTTGAACATGCACAGCAGGAACAGGCGCATGCCGGCAAGCTGGCCGAGCGCATCGTGCAGCTCGGCGGCGAGCCGGATCTCAACCCGGATACGCTGACCGCGCGCTCGCATGCCGAATACAAGGAAGGCAGCGACCTGCGCGACATGGTCCGCGAGAACCTGGTGGCCGAACGCATCGCCATCGACAGCTACCGCGAGATGATCAACTTCATCGGCGACCGCGATACCACCACCAAGCGCATCCTCGAAGAGATCCTGGCGCAGGAAGAGGAACACGCCGACGAGTTCGCCGATCTGCTGGATGGGTGGATCGGAGAATAGCGGTTACGCCACACGCTCGCTGCCATCTGCCGCGTTGTAGAGCCGAGCCCATGCTCGGCTGACTGCACCACGCACGTCACAAGAGCAGCCGAGCATGGGCTCGGCTCTACAACAGCGTGGCAGTCATACGGGAAGTGCCAACCAAGGTTGGCACCTACCGGAGGACGTTGAACCGTACCTGGGTCCACGCGCCATCTGCTGCCAGCGCGGTCAGGGTATGCGCCCCGGGATCGGCGAACTCGCGCTGCATCAACTGCGCGCCGTGGGTCTGCGCGATCCAGCGGCCGTCCAGCAACCAGTCCACCGCCTGCTCGCTGCCCAGCGCGCGCAGCTGCAGGCGTACGCCATGTTCGGCGTTGGGTGCACGCGCCAGTGCGGCGCCATCATTGAGGCCATCGATGTGCAGCGCGACGCTGGCCTCCCGGCCATCATCACGGCAGTCCGGCGACAGCGCCGGCAGCTGCGAGGCGTCGCGCGTGGCCTTGGGCAGCCACGGCGACAACAGCGCCGGCCAGCGCGCGATCTCACGCGCGACTTCCTCATGCGGCAAACGGCAATCAGCGGAGACACGCAGACCGGTCCGCGCATCGGCCAGGTAACGTTGACGCCCCGGCTGCCAGCGCCGCGCCTCGCGCTCCGGGAAGGTCGGCGGTGCTGCGCCATCGAGCAGGTAGGCTGGCATCCTGCGCTGGCACAGTGCAGCCGGCAGTCCCTCGGCACGTTCGCCAGTGGGCCAGCAGATGTCTTGCTGGCTGACACTGGCCGGCATCGGCGCGGCCGCCGAATCACCACGCTGGCGCGGCAGGCTGTCCACCACTTCGAACATCAGCGGCAGCGCGGTGACCGCGCCGTACTGGCCCGGCAACGGAGTACCGTCCGGCCGGCCCACCCACACGCCCACCGTGTAGTGGCGGGTACTGCCGATCGCCCACGCATCGCGGTACCCGTAACTGGTGCCGGTCTTCCACGCCACGCGCGGGCGGCCACCGACATCGAACGTCCCGGCGCTGTATCCCGGGCGCGGGTTTGATTCGAGCATCTCGCGCACGATCCAGCTGGCGCCCGGCGAGGCCAGGCGCCGCTCGATCATGGGCTCGTCGTCGGTATAACGCACGCGGCCGGCGATACCGCTCCGGTTGAGCGCGGCGAACGCGCCGACCAGGTCTTCCAGGCGCGCGCCGGTGCCGCCCAGGATCAGCGACAGGTTGGGCGTACTGCCCGGCGGGAAGCGCAGCTGGATCCCGGCGTGCGACAGTCGGGCAGCAAAGCGCGCCGCGCCGACCCGCTGCAGCAGGTCCACCGACGGTACGTTGAGCGACAGCCGCAATGCGCTGGAGGCACCGATGGGCCCATTGAAGGCCATGTCGAAGTTGCCGGGGCGGTAGCTGCCGAAACTCTGCGGTGCATCGACCAGCAGGCTTTCCGAATGGATCAGGCCATCGTCCAGCGCCATCGCGTACAGGAACGGCTTGAGCGTGGAGCCTGGCGAACGCCAGGCCTGCACCATGTCCACGTGACCCAGCCGCTGGCGGTCACCGAAGGACAATGTGCCGACATAGGCGCGTGCCTGCAGGTTCCGGTTGTCGACCACCAGCAGGGCCGCCGAGGTACGCTCGGGCAGCGTCGAGAAATAGCTGGCCACGCGCTCTTCCAGCGTGCGCTGCAGGCCGATGTCGATGCTGCTCTGGATGCGTGCCTGGCCCGGATGCGCCGAGTGCAGGCGCTGCGCCAGCAGCGCGGCGTGCAAGGGAGGGCGCAGCGAACGCGCCACCACATTCTCGACGCGCGCATCCTCCACTTCTTCCGGTGTCCACGCGCCCAGCTCGGCCATGCGTGACAGGACCTTGTCGCGCGCTTTCTGCGCAGCTTCCGGATGGCGGTCCGGGCGCAGCCGGCTGGGCGCCTGTGGCAGCACCGCCAGCAGCGCAGCCTCGGCATGCGACAGCTGCGCCGCCGGCTTGCCCAGATAGGCCCAGCTGGCCGCTTCCACGCCTTCGATGGTGCCGCCGTAGGGTGCACGCTCCAGGTACAGGGCCAGGATCTGCTGCTTGCTCAGGTGCACCTCAAGCTGCACCGCACGCAGCATCTGCTTCAGCTTGCCCCACGGGGTGCGTGAGTGCGGATCGAGAATGCGCGCGACCTGCATGGTCAGGGTCGAACCACCGGACACGATGCGGCCGCCGCGCAGCAGCTGGCCGCTGGCCCGCAGGATCGCCAGCGGGTTGATGCCCGGATGGCGCCAGAACCAGCGGTCTTCATAGGTCAGCAACGCCTGCAGGTACAGCGGTGAGACGCTGTCGATCGAGGCCGGATAGCGCCACACGCCCTCGGCATCGGCAAATGCGCGCAATGGCGTGCCGTCGGCAGCCACCACCAGTGTGCTGGTATCACGCTGCTTCGGCAGCGGCGGCGGGAAGGCGAAATCCAGCACCAGCAGCAGCGCCAGCGCAGCGGCCATGCCCCAGCGCAGCCATGGCCACAGCGGCCGCCACCGGCGGCGCAGGGTCGCCAGCCGGGTCGTCATCGTGTTCTTCATTGCAGGCTGCCAGCAGGACGGGCCGCGCCGTCGCGGCCCGTCCGCGCGGTCACGGCTGTACCACCGTGATCGTGGTCGGGTTGCTGCGGCCGACACCGCGCAGCTGCGGCCGGTACATGTCCTCCACCAGCGGCGGCGGCACCGAGTAGGTACCCGGGGTCACCGCGCGCACCAGGTAGAACACGTTGGCCTTGCTGCCACGCGAGAGCTTCAGCGCAGCCACGTAGCGGTCGTCGCGGAACTCCTCGTGCTTGGTATCGGCGGCCTCACCCCGGTCGCTGATGGTGATGCCATCGACCACCACGTCGGCCCACTGCTTGGCATCGCCCAGGTTGAAGTTCTCGATCTCCAGGCCCGCCGGCAGCAGGTCGGTCAGCAGTGCATCGGGCATCGTGGTGTCGGCGGTGACGGTGACGCGCACGATCAGCGCTTCGCCTTCCTTCAGCGGGCGCGGCGACCACGGCTTGCCATCGGTACCGAAGTAACTGCGTTCAATACCCACTACGCTGTTGTCCGGTGCCGGTGCACTGCGCGGGATACCGGCCACGTCGATGCTGGCGAACATCGGCGGTTGCCCCTGCGGGGTGAAGCGCACGCCACTGGCCAGCTCGCTGGCGCTGAAGTTGCGTCCGAACAGCTTGCGCTCGCCGATCGCTTCGGTGGTGCCACCGATCACCAGCTCACCGGCTACCAGCGCCTTCTGGTTGGCGGCGAGCGCCTTGCCGAGGCGGGCAATCGCCACCTGCTCCTGCGTGCTCAGCCACATCCAGCCGGCATTGCGGCGCGCATCCAGGCCACGACCGAGGTCGACCGCGCGCGCGTCCCAGGCCGGCTTGGCCAACTTGTTCTCGTGGGTCAGCGCGATCATCAGCGCGTCATCGCGGATCGCGCTGCCGTAGTCGCCGAAGTACGACGGGCGCTCGCTGCTGGACTTGGCGAAGGCCGCCGCCAGCGCGGCCTGGCCACGCTTGGCATCGCCCTGCAGTGACAGCGCCACGCCCAGGTGGACCAGCGACAGGCCGCCCACCGCCTTGCTGCGCTCGTTGTCGTACAGCGTGCGCAGGGTACCCAGCGGCGCACGGTTGACCCGGGCCAGCACGTAGCCCGAATAGGCCTGGTTGGCGAACTTCAGCTTCTCGCGGTCATCCTGGCCGTAGAACTGATTGCCGCCGGACAGCAGATCCTCGCTCAGGCGGTTGAGCGCCTTCTGCAGCACGTTGTCAGGCACCGCAAAACCGGCGTCCTTGGCATCGAGCAGGAACTCGGTGATGTACGGCGTCAGCCACGGGTTCACGTAGCCGTCGTCACCCCACATCGAGAAGTTGCCGTTGGCCACCTGCATCGACGCCAGGCGACCGAACGCACCTTCCATGCGCTCGCGACGGGTCTTGGCATCCAGGCCGTCGGCACCGAG
Source organism: Stenotrophomonas maltophilia group sp. RNC7 (assembly GCF_030910085.1). NCBI lineage: Bacteria > Pseudomonadati > Pseudomonadota > Gammaproteobacteria > Lysobacterales > Lysobacteraceae > Stenotrophomonas > Stenotrophomonas maltophilia group sp. RNC7. The sequence continues at coordinate 6,379 of NZ_JAVFVN010000698.1, forward strand.
CATCGACGACGTCGCCTGGTCCAGGATCAGCGCCGCGTAACCCTTGCTGGTGGTCTGCTCGGCACAGCCATATGGATAGTTCAGCGCGCCCTGCAGTGCACTGGCGAACGGAATCGGCGGCAGCGGGCTGACCAGCAGGCGGGCATTGACCGACTCGGACATCAGGCCATCGGTCAGGCTGTTGTCGAGGCTGACCGCCGCCAGTGGATCGAGCGTACGCACCTGCGAACGCAGCACCTGCGGCCACGCCGCACGCACCGGCAGGTCGTAGCGGCGATCGGCCTTGAAGCCGTTGCCGTCCACCCGCACCCGCACCTTGGCCACGCTGTGGCCTTCGCGTGCCGACAATGGGAAGCTCAGCGTGGTCTTGGCGTCGGCATTCAACTGCACGCTGCGGCTGCCCTCGCCCAGGTTCAACGGGCCCTCGGTTTCCACCTTCACGTTGAACTGGCCCGGCTTGCCGGTGAAGTTCTGCACGTCCAGGGTCACGGTGCTGCGGTCGCCAGGGGCCAGCACGCGCGGCATGCTGGCTTCGGCCAGGATCGGTGCGCGCACTATGGTTTCCACGTCGCGCTTGCCGTACTGGTCATCGCTGTAGACCAGCGCCGACACGCGCAGGGTGCCGTTGAAGTCCGGCACTTTCAGGCGGATGCGGGCATTGCCCTTGGCATCAAGCTGTACCGGACCGGAGAACAGGTCCACGGTCTGCACGCGCGCGGTCGGGCGCTTGGCCTGCGGCAATGCCTGCAGCGCCATGTCGCCGCCGAACTTCAGCTTGCCGCTGCCACCATCGAAGCTCTCGATCACCCGGCTGTAGATGTCGTAGGCATCGATACCGAGGCGACGCTGGGCGAAGAAGTGTGCACCGGCATCGGGCACCGGGAAACGGGTGATGTTGAGGATGCCCACGTCCACCGCCGAAACGGTGACGTGCGCGGTCTTGCCGGCCAGCTGCGGCGCACTGACGGTTACCGGCAGGTCCTGCTCGGGCCGCATCTGCTTGGGCGCGACCAGGCCGACGGCCACTGTGCGGCCCTTGCGGTCCATCGGCACATGCACCACGCCCACGGCACGGGCCGGGGTGATCTTGCTCGGCGCACTGCCGCCACGGAACACCAGCGCAGTGATGTAGACGTCGTGGCGTTCCCAGTCGGCGGTGACCGGAATCTTGAAGGTCGAACCCGGCTTGGCCTCGATGTCCTGCACGTACAGCATGCGGTCGGTCTCGACCATCAGGATGCCCTTGCCGGCGTGCGGCGGGGTCACCGTCACCTCCAGGGTGTCACCGGCCTTGTAACCGGTCTTGTCCAGGCCCAGCTTGACCTTGTCCGGGCGTGCATCCAGGCCACGGTTGTCATCGCCCCAGCTCCAGCCCGCACGGAAGGGGTAGCGGCTGGTCAGGCCGGTGGACGGATCGAACACGTCCACCCGGTACTCGCCCCACTCCACCGGGAAATCAAAGGCGACCGCGCTGTTGCCGGCATCGACGGTTCGGGTTTCCTTGTTCTCGAAACGGCGGGTGAAATCGTAATCCCAGCGGTTGTCGTTGAAGGTCCAGTGGTAGTCGCGCAGCTCGCGCACCAGGGTGATCTTCAGGCCCTTGGCCGGCTGTGGCGTACCAGCGGCATCCACGCGCATCAGCTCGAAGCGCGCGTTGCCGTTGGAATCGGCGCCATCGTCCGGGTTGAACAGCGGCCGCACGCCGACCAGCGCATTGGCGGGCCACATTACCCGCTTCAGGGTGCGGGTGACTGTGCGGCCGCCGGTTTCATACAGGCTGCCGGACAGCACCACGGCGATCGGCGCCTTGGCCTTGGCGGCCTCTTCCGGCAACGCCACATCCTCGCGCAGCTGGCCATTGGCCGGCAGCGTGGTGTCGATCACGTCCTTGGCCTCGCGCGGCAGCTGCAGGGTCGGGTCACCGAAGAAATAGCCCGGCAGGCCGTCCACCGGCTTCTGTTCGGCGGCCACCGCCATGCGTGCGGTGAAGCGGTTGCCATCGGCCGGTGCGCCATACAGGTAGGCGCCATTGGCCTGCAGGCGCAGGTCCTCACCCGGCTTCAGCGTCTTCTGCGCGCTGTCCAGGTCCAGCTTCATGCGTTCGGGCAGGAACTCCTCGATGCGCAGGGTCATGCCCTGGATCGCTTCCTTGCTGGCCGGGTCGGTGCGGAACTCGACCTGCCAGCGGCCGGTCGGCGCCTCGGCGGGGATCACCTGCTCGAAATTGATGTAGCCCTGGTCGCCTGGCTGCAGGCGGGTCTCGCGGAAGGTCTTGCCGTCGGGCTGCTTCAGCCGCAGGAACACCGGTTGCGCCTTGACCGGCTTGCCGTCGTTGTCGCGCAGCAACGCGGACAGGCGCACGGTCTCGCCCGGGCGGTACAGATCGCGCCCGGACCAGGCATAGACATCGAACCACGCGTTGTCGCGGCCGGCCACGGCGAACTCGCTCAGGTCCAGCGCCGGCTGGTTGAACGGCAGGAAGCTGGTGTCCTTGCCACTGCTGGCGACCAGCACGTGAGTGGCATCCAGGGTGTAGTTCAGCAGCGCGTTGCCGTTGCCGTCGGTGCTGCCCTTCAGCACCACCTCGCCCTTGGCGTCGAGCACGCGCAGGTCGATGCCCTTCAGCGGCGCGCCGTCCTTGAGGCCGGCGGTATGGACGAACAGCTTGTCCTTGTAGGCGCGGGTATGCAGGCCGATGTCGCTGACCGAGAAGAACGCGGTATCGAACTCGCCCTCGTAGTCACCGGTGCGCTTGAGCAGGGCGAAGTACAGGCCCGGCTCCTGCAGTTCCCTGATGTCCTGGGTGGGCAGGTAGGTCAGCACCCGCTCGTTCTGCTTGCCGCCAAGGATGAAGCGGTTGACGTAGACCGGCTCGGCCAGCTTGTTGATCGGGCTGCGCTCGTAGTCGCTGCTCAGCTCCCAGCTGCCACGGCGGCCGCCGCGCTGGTACTGGCTGAAGAAGGTCGGAAGATCCTTCTCGCGCACGCGCAGGAATTCGACGTCGACTTCCGGCACGTTCACCGAGACCACCGGCAGGCCACGGCTGTCCTTGGCAGGCAGCACGCTGCCCTGCGAGGCGAAGCCAACCACCGGCTTCAGCTCGCCGCTGAACACCTTCTGCTTCAGTTCCTTGCCCAGGCGGCTGCCATCGGCGGCCAGCAGATCCGGCGAGACCACCAGGCTGAACTCCTTGCCGGCCTCGACGAACGGGTAGCGCAGGGTCAGGCCGTCATCGGACAGCGTCCAGCTGCTGTCTTCGGTGCCGACCTTCTCCTCGAAGCGCACCAGCGTGTCGAAATCCTGGGTGCCGACCAGCGGGCGCGAGAACTCCAGCGCCAGCGACAGGCCGTCATTCTTCTGGTCCGGGTAGGCGCGCAGCAGGGTGAATTCCTTCACCTGCTCGGCCTTGGTGGTGATCGCCTCGCCACTGGCCTTGGGCAACTGCCCGCTGTCGTTGCGGCAGCCGGCCAGGCCCAGCAACAGGCCTCCTGCCAGTACCGCCGCCGCCCATCCCCACCGCTTCCGCCGTGCCGGACCGCTCATGTCGTCACTCCTTGATCGAGGTGGTCATTATAGGCAGGCCGCGTCAAGGCGTTGGCGCCCCGGCGGTCGGAAACCCGGTTCCGCCCGGGACCCGGTAGCCGCCAACCTTGGTTGGCGCCCCCCACATGCCAACCAAGGTTGGCCTCTACCAGAGCGGCCCTACCCCGGCAGGTACAGGTCCACGTAGTCGGTCACCGGCATTGCCGCCAGCGCTACCGGGTCCAGTGATGCCGCCAGGATGCGCTGCTGCTGGACTGTCGGGAAGCGGTGGGCCAGGTGCCGGCGGAACTTGTCCATCAGCAGCGGAATGCCTTCCTCCCGGCGCCGGGCATGGCCGAGCGGGTACTCCACCAGTACCTCGGGCAGCTCAGTACCGTCGCTGAAGCGCACGCCCAGGCCATTGGCGATGCTGCGCTTGCCCGGGTCCAGGTAGTCGGCGCTGAGCTGCGGATCCTCATGGCAGGCCATCTTCGCCCGCAGGGCATCGATGCGCGGATCAGCTGCAACGTCGTCCTCGTAATCCTCGGCCACCAGCCGCCCGTGCAGCAGCGCGATGGCGACCATGTACTGGACGCAGTGGTCGCGGTCGGCCGGGTTATGCAGCGGGCCCTGCTTGTCGATGATGCGGATGCAGGCCTCCTGGGTCCGGATCGCGATATGCGCGATGTCCTCGACCCGCCGCCCCATCGCGCGCAACTGCTGGTGCAGCGTGATGGCCGCCTCCACCGCGGTCTGGCCGTGGAACTCGGCCGGGTAGCTGATCTTGAACAGCACGTTCTCCATCACGTAGCTGCCCAGCGGTCGCCCCAGCGTCAGTGCCTTGCCATGCATCGACACCGCTTCAAAGCCCCAGGTCGGCGCGCTGAGCACGCTGGGGTAGCCCATCTCGCCACTGGCCGCCATCAGCGCCAGGCGCACGCCACGGCTGGTCGCATCGCCAGCTGCCCAGCTCTTGCGCGAGCCGGTGTTGGGTGCGTGCCGGTAGGTGCGCAGGGACTGGCCATCGACCCAGGCCAGCGACAACGCATTGAGCATGCGCTCGCGATCCAGGCCGAGCAGCTGCGCAACCACGGCGGTGGTGGCCACTTTGACCAGCACTACGTGGTCCAGCCCGACCCGGTTGAAGGAATTTTCCAGCGCCAGCACGCCCTGGATCTCGTGCGCCTTGATCATCGCCAGCAGCACGTCGCGCACGGTCGGCGGGGGGCGCCGCAGGGCCTGCGCGTTGCGCCCCAGCCAATCGCAGACGGCAAGGATGCCCCCCAGGTTGTCCGAAGGGTGCCCCCATTCGGCAGCCAGCCAGGTATCGTTGAAATCCAACCAGCGCACCATCGCGCCGATGTTGAAGGCGGCCTGCACCGGGTCCAGCACGTAGTGCGTACCCGGAACGCGCGCGCCGTTGACCACGCTGATGCCCGGCACCAGTGGACCAAGCAGTTTGCTGCAGGCCGGGAAGGACAGCGCTTCCAGGCCGCAGCCCAGCGTGTCGAGCAGGCAGTGGTGCGCGGTCTGGAAGGCCAGGGGTGAGTCGATGCGCGCGTCGCGCACGTAGTCGACGATGCCCACCAGCAGCGCATCCCACGCTGCACGCTCGTTGGACGGGGTGTGGTTGTCGGACATCGTCGATCTCCTCGTTCCGGTGCACGGTTGCCCGTGCACCATGCCAACCAAGGTTGGCATCTACCAGAGCACTATTCGGCCGGCACCCGCACCTTGCCTTCCATCAGCACGCGGGCGCTGCGGCTCATGATGGCCTTGGTCACCGTCCACTGGCCGTCAACGAGGCCGGCCTGCGCGCCCACGCGCAGCGTGCCCGAGGGATGGCCGAAGGTTACTGCTTCGCGTTCGCCGCCACCGGCCGCGCGATTGACCAGCGTGCCCGGAATCGCCGCTGCGGTACCGATCGCCACGGCAGCGGTACCCATCATCGCGTGGTGCAGCTTTCCCATCGACAACGCACGTGCATGCAGGTCGATCGCCGAGGCCGGAATGGCCTTGCCACTGGACGACACGTAATCCTGCGCCGGTGCCACGAAGGCCACCTTCGGCGTGTGCTGGCGCGTGGCCGCATCTTCCAGGTTCTTGATCAGCCCCATGCGCAAGGCGCCGTAGGCGCGGATCTTCTCGAAGCGCTCCAGCGCCCCCTTGTCCTCGTTGATCGCAGGCTGCAGTTCGGTGCCGGTGTAACCCAGGTCGGTCGCATTGAGGAAGATGGTCGGAATGCCGGCGGTGATCATGGTCACCTCGAAACTGCCCACGCCCGGCACGTCCAGGGTGTCGACCAGATTGCCGGTCGGGAACATCGCGCCCGCATCGCCGTCATCGGACGGATCGATGAACTCCAACTGGATCTCGGCGGCCGGGAAGGTCACGCCATCCAGCTCGAAATCACCGGTCTCCTGCACTTCGCCGTCGCGCATCGGCACGTGGGCGATGATGGTCTTGCCGATGTTGGCCTGCCAGATGCGCACGGTGCACAGGCCATCGCGCGGTACGCGGGATGGATCGATCAGGCCGTTGGCGATCGCGAACGGACCCACCGCGGTGCTGAGGTTGCCGCAGTTGCCGCTCCAGTCGACGAAGGCGGTGTCGATCGAGACCTGGCCGTACAGGTAGTCCACATCGTGGTCCGGCACCGAGGCGGTGGAGATGATCACGCACTTGCTGGTGCTGGAGGTGGCGCCACCCATGCCGTCGGTCTGCTTGCCATACGGATCGGGCGAGCCGATCACGCGCATCAGCAGCGCATCGCGTGCGGCGCCCGGCACTTGCGCGGCGTCGGGCAGGTCCTGCAGGCGGAAGAACACGCCCTTGCTGGTGCCACCGCGCATGTAGGTGGCGGGAATACGGAGTTGCGGGAGGAAGGTCATGGTCGAATCCACGCGTTTGAATTTCAGGAAATGTCTTGCATCAGTGCGTCAAGACCACGATCAACGCACCACACGCGCATGATGTCCACGCGGTCCGGTAGATCGAGGTAATAGACGAGGTAGCGTTCGAAGCCCGGAACCAGCATGAACCGCAACGGCACCGGTAGCTGTGCTGCGAGGTCGGCGTGCCGGGTGGAACCCGAGCCTGGAAATACCGCGATGCGTTGAAGCGTGGCCTCCAACTCGGCGAGAAAGCGCCGACCCAGTATCAGCCCACCCTGCCGTGCGAACCACAGTGCGGCATCGGCTGCGTCGGCTTCGGCCCTGGGTCGCCATTCAATCGCCTTCACGCTCCATCCTTTCGGTCAGTTCACGACGCATGCGCTCGAATGTGTCGGCCGTCACCGGGACGCCAGGCCCAGAAGCCAGCCCCTCGGCTATCAACTGCTTGAGCAGCTCTTCAGCCTTGCTGCGCTGGCGCTGGCGGATCAGGTCACGCACGTAGTCCGACGTACTGGAATAGCCGCCTTCACGCACTTCCTCGTCCACGAACTGCTTGAGCGGGTCGGTCAGCGAAATGTTCATGGTGGCCATGAGACTCTCCATTGGCAGTTTTTGCCAAGTCAGTGTGCGCCCTGCCCAGGTGTCGGACAAGCCCGCCCCCAGCCTCCGGGGGCAGGCATTCAGGCCGGTATCACGCCACCTTGGCGCCTTCCAGGAAGTCCTGTGCGAAGCGCTGCAACACGCCACCGGCCTCGTAGATCGCCACTTCCTCGTCGCTGTCCAGGCGGCAGGTGACCGGCACGATCACGTCCTGGCCGTCGCGGCGGTGGATGACCAGCGTCAGCTCGGCGCGCGGAGTGCGCTCGCCGACCACATCGAAGGTCTCGGTGCCATCGATGCCCAGGGTCAGGCGGGTGGTGCCCGGCTTGAACTCCAGCGGCAGCACGCCCATGCCGATCAGGTTGGTGCGGTGGATGCGTTCGAAGCCTTCTGCCACGATCGCTTCCACGCCGGCCAGGCGGACGCCCTTGGCGGCCCAGTCACGCGAGCTGCCCTGGCCGTAGTCGGCACCGGCAATGATGATCAGTGGCTGCTTGCGCTCCATGTAGGTCTCGATGGCTTCCCACATGCGCATCACCTTGCCTTCCGGCTCCACGCGCGCCAGCGAACCCTGCTTCACGCTGCCGTCGTCGTTGCGCACCATCTCGTTGAACAGCTTCGGGTTGGCGAAGGTGGCGCGCTGCGCGGTCAGGTGGTCGCCGCGGTGGGTCGCGTAGGAATTGAAGTCCTCTTCGGGAAGGCCCATTTTCGCCAGGTATTCGCCGGCGGCACTGGAGGCCAGGATCGCGTTGGACGGCGACAGGTGGTCGGTGGTGATGTTGTCCGGCAGCACCGCCAGCGCGCGCATGCCCGACAGCGTGCGCTCACCGGCCAGTGCGCCCTCCCAGTACGGAGGTCGACGGATGTAGGTGCTCTGCGGGCGCCAGTCGTACAGCGGGCTGACCGCGGCGCCGTGCTCCACGCGCACATTGAACATCGGGTTGTAGACGCGGCGGAACTGCTCCGGCTTCACCGATGCCTTGACCACGGCGTCGATCTCGGCGTCGCTCGGCCAGATGTCCTTCAGGCGCACCTCGTTGCCGTCGGCGTCCACGCCCAGCACGTCCTTCTCGATGTCAAAGCGCACGGTGCCGGCGATGGCATAGGCGATCACCAGCGGCGGCGACGCCAGGAACGCCTGCTTCGCATACGGGTGGATGCGGCCATCGAAGTTGCGGTTGCCCGACAGCACGGCCGTGGCGTACAGGTCCCGGTCGATGATCTCCTGCTGGATGGCCGGATCGAGCGCGCCGCTCATGCCGTTGCAGGTGGTGCAGGCGAAGGCGACGATGCCGAAGCCCAGCTTTTCCAGGTCCGGCAGCAGTCCGGCCTCTTCCAGGTACAGCTGCACCGCCTTCGAGCCGGGCGCCAGCGAGGACTTCACCCACGGCTTGCGCAGCAGGCCGCGCTCGTTGGCCTTGCGTGCCAGCAGGCCGGCAGCGATCACGTTGCGCGGGTTGGAGGTGTTGGTGCAGCTGGTGATGGCGGCGATGATCACCGCGCCATCCGGCATCAGGCCCTGCGCCTGCTCGGCCTTGCCCGCTGCCAGCTTGGCCTCGTCGGCGATGCCGCGCTCGGCCAGCTCGGCGGTCGCCACGCGCTTGTGCGGGTTGGACGGGCCGGCCATGTTGCGCACCACGCTGGACAGGTCGAAGCGCAGCACGCGCTCGTACTGTGCGGTGGCCAGGTCGTCAGCCCACAGCCCGGTGGTGCGCGCATAGTTTTCCACCAGCGCGACCTGCGATTCCTCGCGGCCGGTCAGGCGCAGGTAATCGATGGTCTGCCCGTCGATGTAGAACATCGCGGCGGTCGCGCCGTATTCGGGGCACATGTTGGAGATGGTGGCGCGGTCACCGATGGTCAGTGCCGCCGCCCCCTCGCCGAAGAATTCAAGGTACGCACCGACCACGCGCTCCTTGCGCAGGAATTCGGTGAGCGCCAGCACCACGTCGGTGGCGGTGATGCCCGGCTGCGGCCTGCCGGTCAGCTCGACGCCGATGATGTCCGGCAGCCGCATCCACGAGGCACGACCGAGCATCACGTTCTCGGCTTCCAGGCCGCCCACACCGATTGCGATCACGCCCAGCGCATCCACGTGCGGGGTGTGGCTGTCGGTGCCCACGCAGGTATCCGGGAAGGCCACGCCGTCCTGCACGTAGACCACCGGCGACATCTTCTCCAGGTTGATCTGGTGCATGATGCCGTTGCCCGGCGGAATCACGTCAACGTTCTGGAACGCCTGCTTGGTCCAGTCGATGAAGTGGAAACGATCTTCGTTGCGGCGATCTTCGATCGCACGGTTTTTCTCGAACGCCTGCGGGTCGAAACCACCGCACTCCACCGCCAGCGAGTGGTCGACGATCAGCTGCACCGGCACCACCGGATTGACCTTGGCCGGGTCACCGCCCTTGTCGGCGATCGCATCACGCAGGCCGGCCAGGTCAACCAGTGCGGTCTGGCCGAGGATGTCGTGGCAGACCACGCGCGCGGGGAACCATGGGAAATCGAGGTCGCGGCGGCGCTCGATCAGCTGCTTCAGCGAGTCGCCGAGCGTGGCCGGATCGCAGCGGCGCACCAGGTTCTCGGCCAGCACGCGCGAGGTGTACGGCAGCGTGGCGTAGGCGCCGGGCTGGATCGCATCGACGGCGGCGCGCGCATCGAAATAGTCCAGCGTGCTGCCGGGGAGGTTCTTGCGGTAATCGGTATTCATGGGCTGGCGGAATGCTTGAGGCGGGCCGGGTGCCGGCAATGCGGCGGCGAAAGCACCCGGCCGGCACAGGGCCGGCCGGATGGGGACAGCAGGGGATCAGACGCGTTTGTCGATGGCGACGAAGTCGCGGTCTTCCGGACCGATGTAGTTGGCGCTCGGGCGGATGATCTTGCCGTCGATGCGCTGCTCGATGATGTGCGCGCTCCAGCCGGCGGTACGGGCGATCACGAACAGCGGAGTGAACATCGCGGTCGGCACGCCCATCATGTGGTAGCTGACGGCGCTGAACCAGTCCAGGTTCGGGAACATCTTCTTGATGTCCCACATCACCGATTCCAGGCGCTCGGCGATGTCGTACATCTTCATGCTCGACTGTTCTTCGGACAGCTCGCGGGCCACGTCCTTGATCACCTTGTTGCGCGGATCGGAGACGGTATAGACCGGGTGGCCGAAGCCGATCACCACTTCCTTGCGCTCGACGCGGGCCTTGATGTCTTCCTCGGCCTCATCCGGATTGTCGTAGCGCTTCTGCACTTCGAACGCCACTTCATTGGCGCCGCCGTGCTTCGGGCCACGCAGTGCGCCGATGCCACCGCAGATCGCGCTGTACATGTCGCTGCCGGTACCGGCGATGACACGACAGGTGAAGGTCGAGGCGTTGAACTCGTGCTCGGCGTACAGGATCAGCGAGGTGTGCATCGCCTTCACCCACGATTCCTGCGGCTTCTCGCCGTGCAGCAGGTGCAGGAAGTGGCCACCGATCGAGTCGTCATCGGTTTCCACGTCGATGGCACGGCCGTTGTGGCTCCAGTGGTACCAGTACAGCAGCATCGAACCGAGGCAGGCCATCAGCTTGTCGGCAATGTCGCGCGCGCCCGGATGGTTGTGGTCATCCTTCTCCGGCGCCACGCAGCCGAGCACGGACACACCGGTGCGCATCACGTCCATCGGGTGTGCCGACGGCGGCAGTTCTTCCAGCGCGGCCTTCACCGCGGCCGGGATGCCACGCAGCGACTTCAGCTTGGCCTTGTACGAAACCAGCTCGGCGCGGGTCGGCAGCTTGCCGTGCACCAACAGGTAGGCGATTTCCTCGAACTCGCTGGTGTTGGCCAGGTCCAGGATGTCGTAGCCACGGTAATGCAGGTCGTTGCCGCTGCGGCCCACGCTGCACAGCGCGGTGTTGCCGGCGGCGGTGCCGGACAGGGCGACGGACTTCTTCGGCTTGAAGGTCGGGGTTGCGGTCGTATCGTTCATGTTTCCCTCCGAAACTTGATGGTGCAGGGTACTGCTTATTTCTTGGCGGCGAACAGCGCATCGAGCTGCTGCTCGAAGGCGTGGTAGCCGATGCGGTCGTAGAGTTCCTCGCGGGTCTGCATGGTCTCCACCACATTTCGCTGGTGGCCATCGCGGCGCACCGCCTGGTAGACGTTCTCGGCCGCCTTGTTGGCCGCGCGGAACGCCGACAGCGGGAACAGCTGGATCGCAACACCGGCCGAAGCCAGTTCATCGCGGCTGAACAGCGGGGTGGCACCGAATTCGGTGATGTTGGCCAGCACCGGCACCTTCACCGCGTCGACGAAGCGGCGGTAGGTGTCCAGGTCGTAGGCCGCCTCAGCGAAGATTCCGTCGGCACCAGCCTCGACACAGGCGATGGCGCGCTCGATGGCCTTGTCCACGCCGTCCACCTGGATGGCGTCGGTACGCGCGATCAGGAAGAAGTCCGGATCGGTCTTGGCATCGGCGGCAGCCTTCACGCGGTCGACCATTTCACCCTGCGAGACGATCTCCTTGCCAGGACGGTGACCGCAGCGCTTGGCGCCGACCTGGTCTTCAATGTGGCAGGCGGCCGCACCCGCCTTGATCAGCGACTTCACGGTACGCGCGATGTTGAACGCGCTCGGACCGAAGCCGGTGTCGATGTCGACCATCAACGGCAGGTCGCAGACATCGGTGATGCGGCGCACGTCCACCAGCACGTCTTCCAGGGTGTTGATGCCCAGGTCCGGCAGGCCCAGCGAGCCCGCGGCAACACCGCCGCCGGACAGATAGATGGCGCGGAAGCCGGCGCGCTTGGCCAGCAGGGCGTGGTTGGCGTTGATGGCGCCGATCACCTGCAGCGGCGATTCGGCAGCCAGCGCCTCACGGAAGCGGGCACCGGCGGAGAAAGGGGCGGAAGCGGTCATGCGGCGATCCAGGTTGAAGTACGGGACAGACAGCGCAAGCCCCATGCCAAGCTGCAAGCCGTTGATTTCACGGGGACGACCGCCACGCGATAGTGAAACATATGAAACATTGAAACGGATGTATCATGAAACATCCCGTCGACCTCCCGCCGCCATGTACCCGCCCCGCTCACCCCTGCGCCATGCCGACGCCGACCCCGGTCGCCCCGTGATCTGGACGGTCAGCGTCTCTCGCCTGACCGGCCTGTTGGGCGACGTCATTCCCGAGTTCGACCGCCGTGCGCGCATCGAGCAGATCAACCTCGGCTTCGAGGAAGCGGTGGACGTGATCGGCCAACGGCTGCGCCGCGAGCACTGCGACGTAGTGATCGCCGGCGGCTCCAATGCGGCCTGGCTGCGCGGGCGGCTGGAGTTGCCACTGGTGCCGATCCAGGCCAACGGCTTCGACCTGATGGAAGCACTGGCCCGGGCACGACGGATCGCCAGCCGCATCGGCCTGGTCACCCACGCCAGCGACGTACCGGTGTTCAGCAACTTCCAGCAGCGTTTTGGCCTGGAGATCGAGCACCGTCGCTTCGTCACCCGCGAGGACGCACGCGATTGCATTGCCGACCTGCGTGCCAACGGCATTGAGGTGATCGTCGGCACCGGCATGGCCATTGACCATGCCGAGCAGGCCGGTCTGCCCGGCGTGCTGCTCTATTCGGCCGACTCGGTGCGGCAGGCGTTCGAACATGCGCTGGAGCTGACCCAGGCCCTGGCCCGCTCCACGGGCAGCCGGCCGCCCCTGCGCCGGCGCCCGACAGTACGCAGCGACGCGCACGAACTGCTCGGCGACAGCGACGCGATGGCGCAGGTACGCGCTCAAATCGCGCTCTACGCACCGCACGACAGCACGGTGCTGGTCACCGGCGAAACCGGCACCGGCAAGGAACTGGTAGCGCGTCAACTGCACGCCGCCAGCGGCCGTCGCGGGCGCTTCGTGGCGCTGAACTGCGGCGCCATCAGCGAATCACTGCTGGAAGCCGAACTGTTTGGCTACAGCGATGGTGCCTTCACTGGTGCACGGCGCGGTGGTCGCGTGGGCCTGGTCGAGGCCGCCGATGGCGGTACGTTGTTCCTGGATGAGATCGGCGAACTGCCGCTGCCTTTGCAGACCCGCCTGCTGCGCGTGCTGGAAGAACGCGAGGTGCTGCGTGTCGGCGCTACCGAACCGACCGCAGTGGACGTGCGCGTGGTGGCCGCCACCCTGAAGTCGCTGGAACAGCACGCTGCGACCGGCGGCTTCCGTCGCGACCTGTATTACCGGCTGGCCGCACTACGCATCGCCCTGCCCCCGCTGCGTGTGCGGCGCAGTGACATCCCGCTGCTGGCACAGCACTTCTTCCGCCAGCTGCGCGGCATCGACGCGCCACTGGACGAAGCTGCGATGGCAATGTTGACCGCCGCTGAGTGGCCCGGCAACGTCCGCGAACTGCGCAATCTGGTGGATCGACTACGCATCCACTGGCAGCCTGGGGAAGGATTGATCGATGCAGCGCGCCTGCTGCAGCTCGCGCCCGAACTGGTGAAAGAAAGCGCCACCATGTTGCCGCTGGAAAGCAACGGCAAGCGTCCGCCGCGCGCGCAGTTGGAAACGCTGTTGCAGGATCACCGCAATGACCGTGAGGGGATGGCACAGGCGTTGGGGGTATCCCGCACCACGCTGTGGCGCTGGCTGCGCGCGGAGGGGCTGTAGAGCCGGGCCCATGCTCGGCTGCGCGTGCGGAAACATCAGCCGAGCATGGGCTCGGCTCTACAACGGCAGCCCGCCGGCCAGCAGCAGCTCGATCTCCTCCACCTGCACCACCGGCACCCGCCATGGATGATGCGGCACGATGCCCTGCTCGAAGATGCGCTGCAGCCGCTGCGGATCACGCGGCAGGCAGAACTCCAGGCGCACGCTGTCGACCACTTCGGTGTGGCCCGCCTCACCCTGCACGGGCGACGCCCCCGCGCGTGGGCGGAACTGCTCCAAACCCGGCGCCGACCACCACATCCCGTGCTCGTAGTCGCCGGCCACGAGCGCATCCACCGCGAGGATGCCCTGCTTCACCGCGTCCAGGGCTGCCGGCGGCACGAACACCACCACGCGGTACAGCGGCAGGCGTTGCACCGGCCAGCCTTACGGATACAGCAGGCGCTTGCTCCAGCGCCCTTCGGCACCGGCTTCATAGCACCAGCGCTCGTGCAGGCGGAACTCCGCGCCGTACCAGAATTCGATACGGTCAGGCACTACCCGCAGACCACTCCAGCCGTCCGGACGCGGCACGTCCTTGCCGTCGAAACGTGCCTCGACCTCCGCCACGCGGGCATCGAACTCCTCACGCGTCGCCAGCGTCTTCGACTGCTGCGAGGCCCACGCGCCGATCTGGCTCATGCGCGGACGGCTGGCGAAATAGGCATCGGCTTCGGCATCGGCGACCTGCTCGACGCGACCCTCGATGCGCACCTGGATACCGGCCTCGCGCAGGCTGCGCCACAGGAACAGCAGTGCAGCCTGCGGATTGGCCTGCAGCTCCCGGCCCTTGTGGCTGTCCAGGTGGGTGTAGAACACGAAGCCACGCTCATCGAACGCCTTCAGCAGCACGGTGCGCGCCGAGGGACGGCCGTGCGTATCGGCGGTCGCCACGGTCATGGCGTTCGGCTCGACCTCGCGGCTCTGTTTGGCCTCTTCGAACAGGCTGGCAAACGTGGACAGGGCTTCGGCGTACAGGTCGCTCATGGTTGCGTTCTTCTCACACGGATTGGGCTATTGTGGCTGCATGGTCGCTGCTGCGTATATGCCCCAGGTGAAAGGATTCCCCGAAACATTGGCCGAACAGGCGCTGGATGATGCGCTGGGCAGCAGCGCAGCGGTTCCAGTATTGGCGATCAGCGGCCTGCAGGGGAGCGGCAAATCGACGCTGGCCGCGCAGGTCGTGGCCCGTGCCCAGGCGCGCGGCCTGAACGCGGCCACGCTGTCGATCGATGATGTCTACCTGACCCGCGCACAGCGCCAACGGCTTGCCCGCCAGGTGCATCCACTGCTGATCACCCGGGGCCCGCCGGGCACCCATGACCTGCCGCTGGCCCACGCAGTGCTGGATGCGGTGGCCGCACGCCAGCCCTTCGCGATGCCGCGTTTCGACAAGCTGGCCGACGAACGCCTGCCAGAAGCGCAATGGCCGCGCCTGCAACAACCGCTGGACCTGCTGGTGTTCGAAGGCTGGTTCCTGGGCACGCCCGCGCAGGATGGCATCGCGCTGGACAGCCCGTTGAACGCGCTGGAGCGCGAGGCCGACGCCGATGGCCGCTGGCGGCGCTGGTGCAACCAGGCGCTGGCCCGCGACTACCCCGCGCTGTGGCAGCGCTGCGACCGGCTATGGTTCCTTCAGCCGCCGGATTTCTCGGTGGTACCGCGCTGGCGCTGGCAGCAGGAGCAGAACCTGCAGGCCGCGCAGCCGGGCCGGCACGGCATGAGCCGGCCGCAGCTGGAGCGTTTCGTGCAGTACTACGAGCGGGTCAGCCGGCAGGCACTGCGCACGCTTCCCACGCTCGCCGACCACGTCGTGGTCCTGGACGGCCAGCGGCAGGTGCAGGCCGTGCGCTGAGCGCGGCTACTCCACCAGGAAGGTCACCCGCAGGTTGACCCGCCACTCGGTGATCTCGCCGCTGCCATTGGTGACCACCTTGGTCTCGTTCACCCAGGCGCCCTGGATGCCCTTGACCGTCTCGGAGACCTTCTTCAGCCCGCTGCGCACGGCGTCCTCCACGCTTTTCGGCGAGGAGGCGGTGATTTCGATGACCTTGGCGACCGTCATGGCCTGTACTCCGGCTGGCGCGGGAGACCCCGCAGGAACACCTACCCTGACGTGAAGGACGTAAAGGCCAGGGCACGGAGGTGTTAGCATCACAGGGCATGAATCCTGCTCCGAACCTGATCCTGATCGGCCCGATGGGCGCCGGCAAAACCTGCATCGGCCGCCGCCTGGCCGAGCGCTTCACGCTGGACTTCGTCGATGTCGACCAGGCCATCGTCGATGCCGCCGGCGCCAGCATCCCGACCATTTTCGAGCACACCGGCGAAGCCGGCTTCCGCAGCCATGAGCGGCAGGCCCTGGCCCGCGTGCTGGAAGGCCGCGGCCAATTGGTCTCCACCGGCGGCGGCGCGGTGCTGGACCCCGGCAACCGCGCATTGATTGCCCGGCGCGGCTTCGTGGTCTACCTGCGGGTCGGCGTGGCCGCGCAGCTGGAACGCCTGGCCCGCGACAAGGGCAGGCCGCTGCTGCAGCGCCCGGACCGCGAGCAGGTACTGCATGATCTGGCCGCACAGCGCGACCCGCTGTACCGAGAACTGGCCGACCTCACCCTCGATACCGACCCGTATACCGCTGCCGACGCGACTGCCCAACTGGTAGTCAAGCTGGCCACGCAATGGCAGCGCCAGGACATGACCGCATGACTTCCCCCGCCCTGCTGCAGGTCGCCGTTGGCGGCGATCGCCCCTACTCCATCACCATCGGCGCCGGTGCCCTGGCCGATGGCGCTGCATTGGTTTCACACGTGCGCGGCCGCCATGTGCTGCTGCTCAGCGACAGCGAAGTGGCTCCGCGCTATATGGCGTCGGTCAAGCAGACGTTGTTGACCGCACGCCCCGACCTGATCGTCGGCGAGCACGTGCTGGCCGCCGGCGAAGCCTCGAAGACGCTGGCCGAATTCGGCCGTGCCATCGAAGCGCTGGCCGCGCTCGGCGCCACCCGCGACGCCTGCGTGTTCGCCCTCGGCGGCGGCGTGGTCGGTGACCTTGCCGGCTTTGCCGCCGCCTGCTGGATGCGCGGCGTGGACTGCGTGCAGCTGCCGACCACCCTGTTGGCGATGGTCGATTCGTCGGTGGGCGGCAAGACCGCGGTCGACATCCCTGCCGGCAAGAACCTGGTCGGCGCGTTCCATCCACCGCGTGCGGTGATCGCTGATACCCGCGTGCTGGCTACCCTGCCGCCGCGCGAACTGCGCGCGGGCCTGGCCGAAGTGGTGAAGTACGGCGCGCTGGGCGATGCGGTGTTCTTCGAATGGCTGCAGCAGCATGCCGATGCGCTGCTGGCCGGCGAGGATGCCACGCTGGCCGAAGCCATCGCGCGCAGCTGCCGGCACAAGGCCGCCATCGTCGAGCGCGATCCGTTCGAGAAGGGCGAGCGTGCCCTGCTCAATCTCGGCCACACCTTCGGCCATGCCATCGAGACCGAGCAGGGCTACTCGGCTCCTGGCCGCGATGCGCTGAACCATGGCGAAGCCGTGGCGGTGGGCATGGTGCTGGCGGCAAAGCTGTCCACCGACCTGGGCCTGGCCGACGACGCCGACCGCGCTCGCCTGCAGGCACTGTTGGAACGCCTCGGCCTGCCGGTGGCGATCCCGGCCGGGCTGGACCCGCAGGCCCTGCTCGGCCGCATGCGCCTGGACAAGAAGAATGTGGCCGGCCGCCTGCGCCTGGTGCTGTGGCGCGGCATGGGCCGCGCCGAAGTGGTGCCGGACGTGGATGAAGCGGCGGTGCTGAAGGTGCTGGGCGCGGGCTGACCTTTCCGCGTTCGCCGGGCGTGGCCCGGCGCTGACGGATTGTGCTGCGGCATGAAGCGCAGCCGAGCGTGGGCTCGGCTCTACAGGTCCGTGCTGCCCCGGGACGATACAATCGGCGCCATGCACGTCTACCTGCAACATCCCGACGCCGGTGCGCAGGCACCGCGCTTCCTGCGCCTGAGCCTGCAGCCGGACCTGTTCGGCGGTTGGGAGCTGCTGCGCGAGAGCGGCCGCGTCGGCAGCCGCTCGCAGCTGCGGCGCGAGCTGTTCCTGCAGGCCGACGACGCCCGCCACGCCTTCGAGAAGGCCCGCGATGCCGAACTGCATCGCGGCTTCCAGATCCTTTCGCACGGCGACTGACGCCGCTGCTCCTCCCGTCCAAGGAATGCCCATCGTGACCAGCCCTCTCCGCAACGATCGCCTGCTGCGCGCCCTGCGCCGCGAACCGGTGGACTGCACCCCCGTCTGGCTGATGCGCCAGGCCGGCCGCTACCTGCCGGAGTACCGCGCGACCCGGGCCAAGGCCGGTAGCTTCCTGGCCATGGCCAAGACCCCGGAGATCGCCTGCGAAGTCACCCTTCAGCCGCTGCGCCGGTTCCCGCTGGACGCAGCCATCCTGTTCTCGGACATCCTCACCATTCCCGATGCGATGGGCCTGGAGCTGTACTTCGTCGAAGGCGAAGGCCCGAAGTTCCGCCACCCGGTACGTGATGAAGCGGCCATCGCCAAGCTGGCCGTGCCGGACATGGAGCAGGACCTGGGCTACGTGATGGATGCGGTACGCCTGATCCGCCGCGAGCTGGACGGCCAGGTGCCGCTGATCGGCTTCTCCGGCAGCCCCTGGACGCTGGCCTGCTACATGGTGGAAGGCGGCGGCAGCAAGGATTTCGCACGCATCAAGGCGATGGCGCTGAACCATCCGCAGGCGCTGCACCGCCTGCTGGAGGTCACCACTGAAGCGGTGATCGCCTACCTCGGTGCGCAACGCGCGGCCGGTGCGCAGGCGCTGCAGGTGTTCGACACCTGGGGTGGCGTGCTGTCCCCGGCGATGTACCGCGAGTTCTCGCTGCGTTACCTGCAGCGCATTGCCGAGGGACTGGAGCGTGGCGAAGGCAGCGGGCGCACGCCGCTGATCCTGTTCGGCAAGGGCACCGGCCTGCATCTGGAAGCGCTGTCGCAGACCGGCGCCGATGCGCTGGGCCTGGACTGGACGCTGGACCTGGACGAGGCCATGCGCCGCACCGGTGGTCGCGTCGCCCTGCAGGGCAACCTCGACCCGACCACGCTGTACGCCTCGCCGGATGCGATCGCCACGGCCGCAGCGCGCGTGCTCGACACCTATGCCGCCGGCAACGGCGGCTCGCGCGAAGGCCATGTGTTCAACCTCGGCCACGGCATGTCGCCGGACATGGACCCGGCGCACGTGCAGGTCCTGGTCGACGCGGTGCACGCGCACAGCCAACGCTGAGCATTCCGCATGCCATCACGGCGCGATGTTGATCGCGCCGTGACCCGCAGTGCGCGATCATGGCGGCCCCCACGCTGCACCGGCCACACCCCATGTCCACATCGCCATCGACCTACAACCGCCAGCGTCCCCTGCTGTGGCTGGTGTCCCTGGCGATTTTCATGCAGATGCTGGACTCGACCATCGTCAACACGGCGTTGCCGGCGATGGCGGCCAGCCTGGGCGAGAGCCCGCTGCAGATGCAGTCGGTGGTGTTCAGCTATGCGCTGGCGGTCGCCACGTTCATTCCCGCCTCGGGCTGGATCGCCGACCGCTATGGCACCCGGCGCACCTTCCTGGTGGCGATCATCCTGTTCACCCTCGGCTCGCTGGCCTGCGCGTTGGCCCAGCACCTGCACCAGCTGGTTGGCGCGCGCGTGCTGCAGGGCATCGGCGGTGCGATGCTGCTGCCGGTCGGCCGGCTGGCGGTGATGCGCTCGGTGCCGCGCGAGGATTTCCTGCGCGCGATGAGCTTCATCGCCATCCCCGCGCTGGTCGGCCCGCTGATCGGCCCGACGCTGGGCGGCTGGCTGGTCGAGATCGCCTCATGGCACTGGGTGTTCCTGATCAACCTGCCGATCGGCGTGATCGGTTTCATCGCCGCGATGAAGATCATGCCCGACCACTACGCCAGCCATCGCACCCGTTTCGACCTGCGCGGCTACATCATGCTGGCCTTTGCGATGGTGGTGCTGTCGCTGGCATTGGACGGCATCTCCGGACTCGGCACCCCGCACGCGCTGGTGATGCTGATGACGGTCGCGGGCCTGGCTGCGCTGGTGGGCTACTGGCTGCATGCCGCCAATTCCACCGCGCCCTTGTTCTCGCTGGCCCTGTTCCGCGTACCCAGCTACCGCATCGGAATCCTCGGCAACCTGTTCTCGCGCATCGGCAGCAGCGCCATGCCGATGTTGATCCCGCTGCTGCTGCAGGTCGGCCTCGGTCTGGGCCCGATGAACGCCGGCCTGATGATGGTACCGGTGGCGGCCGCCGGCATGGTCTCAAAGAAACTGGCAGTGAAGCTGGTCGAACGTTACGGCTACCGCCGCGTGCTGATGACCAACACCGTGCTGGTGGGGCTGGCAATGGCCAGCTTCATCCTGATGACACCTGGCCAGCACCTGGCCTGGCGCCTGGTGCAGCTTGCATTCTTCGGCGCGGTCAATTCACTGCAGTTCACCGTGATGAACACCGTGACGCTGCGCGACCTTGACCGCGAATTCGCCAGTTCCGGCAACAGCCTGCTGTCGATGGTGATGATGCTGGCCGCCGGTTTCGGCGCCGCGGCGGCCGGCAGCCTGCTGGCCGCGTTCGGCAATCACCTGGACAGCAACAGCGCGACCGCCGCGCTGCATGCCACATTCCTGTGCGTGGGCGCGATCACCCTGACCTCGACGATGATCTTCTGGCAGCTGCCTGACACCAAGCCCGAACCGCGGCAGGTCGAGCACGTCGCGGAGTGAGGGTGGTTCGGCAGGGCCTGCGGCCCTGCACCTGCGGTAGTGCCGGCCGCTGGCCGGCAACAGCAACAACCAAAGCGGCATTCCGTGGGTTGGCGGGGCAGTGTCGCAGTGCGGGGACGCCGCAAGTACGTGCTTGTAAGCTTGGCAGCCGCATCCATGCGGCTGACACCCCGCACTGCGACACCGCCCCACCTCTGACAGACTCCGGCGGCTCTTGGTAGGTGTCGACCTTGGTCGACACATCTGTCAGATATCGAAATCGATCTGGGGTCAGATCCGTTTTTCTACGGGAAACGGATCTGACCCCACGCCATTTCGACAGCACGCAGAATTCTGTCGAAGGCGGGGTGGGTCCGCAGGCCCTGCAGAACCTACCTACCCGTGACCCTGGCGATCGCTTCCACCAAGAGCTCACCAGTCACCGGCTTGCGCAGGAAGCCGCCGATGCCGGCCGCTTCCACCTGCTGCTGCAGGTCCGGATCGGTCCTCGCGGTCACCGCCAGCAGCGGCAGCATGTAGCCCTGGTTGCGCAGGTGCTGGGCCAGTTCGAAACCACTCAGGCCCGGCAGGTCCAGATCCAGCAGGCCGACATCGAAATCGCCGGCACTGATCTCGCGCAGCGCCGCCAGCGCATGGCCGGCATGCACCACCTCGTGGCCGCGTGCGCTCAACAGGCCACGCACCACGTCGGCCACGGTGGCGTCATCCTCGACCAGCAGCACCCGCAGCGGCGGCATGTTCGCCGCTTCGTCGCGATGCCCCTCGGCCGATGCCTCGGCATCGCTGTTCACCACCAGCGGCAACGGCAAGGTCACGCCGAAACAGGTGCCCCGGCCCAGCTGGCTCTCCACCTGGATCCGCCCCTGCATCGCATGCGCCAGCTCGCGGCAGATCGCCAGGCCGAGGCCACTGCCACCGTACTGCGCCGCGGTACGTGCACCGTCGGCCTGCTCGAAGCGACGGAACAGGCGCTGCTGCTGTTCCTGGCTGATGCCCGGGCCGGTATCGCGCACCTCGAAGTGCAGCGCGCGCAGCTCGCCATCGCAACGTGCGTGCAGGGTGATGGTGCCGCGGCTGGTGAATTTCACTGCGTTCGACAGCAGGTTGAGCAGGATCTGCCGCACGCGCATGGCATCACCGGTCGCCTGCAGGCCCGGCGGCAGCTGGTTGTCGAGGACGAAGCGCAGGCCCTTCTGTGCAGCCAGCGGGCCCATCAGCGCCGCCAGATCCTGCAACAGGCCATTCAACGCAAACGACTGCGACTGCAGTTCCAGGCGCCCGGACTCGATCCGCGCCAGGTCCAGCGCATCGTTGACCAGGTGCAGCAGGTGCTCGCCAGCATGCCGGATCGACTGCGTGTAGCCACGCTGCTGCGGGTCCAGTGGCGAGGCCAGCAGCAGCTCGCTCATGCCCAGCACGCCGGTCATCGGCGTGCGGATCTCATGGCCAAGGTTGGCCAGGAAGCGGGTCTTGGCCGCCGACGCCTGCTCGGCCAGTTCCTGCTTGTGCAGCGCCAGCTGATAGGCGTGGCGCCGCTGCAGGCGGCGTCGGTACAACCAGGCAAACCAGCTGGTCAGCAGCAACCCGACCGACGCCAGCACCAGCAGGCCGGACAGGCTGCGCCACCACGGCGGCTGCACGCGGAATTCCAGGCTCTGCACCCGCGACCACACATGGTCGGCCGAGCGGGCCTGTACTTCCAGCCGGTAGCTGCCCGGCGCCAGGCGCGAGAACAGGCGCTCGCCGGCCGGGCCGACTTCGACCCAATCGGGGTCGTAGCCGGCCAGGCGGTAGCGGTACGTATTGGACGCCGAGTCGGCGAAGGACAGCAATCGCGCGACGATGCGCAGGTCGCGGTCGCCATCGGCGATCTGCAACGGCGCATCGTGGGTCATGTCCAGCACCTGCTCGTTGCGGCGCACTTCCACCCGCTCGATCACCAGCGGGGCGCGACGGACCGAAGGCCGTACCTGCTCCGGGTCGAACACCACCGCGCCCGCTGCCGTTCCGGCCACCAGGTGGCCATCGGCCGCTGCGATCAAGGTGTGTTCGCGGAATTCCTGGCTGGGCAGGCCGTCGTGCACGCCGTACAGGCGCACGCTCTGCCCATCGGCACTGACGCGTACCAGGCCGCGTGCGCTGGTCGCCCAGGCCACGCCCTGCGCATCCACCACCAGGCCGGAGGCGGAGATCGCCGGATAGCCCTGTTCGGCACCGACCACCGCCTGCCGTTCCAGCCGCCCCTGGCTCCAGCGGTAACGGGACAGTCGACCATCCTCGGACAACCAGACCTGACCGTCACGGCCCACATGCAACGCATGGATCGCCGTTGCCGGCGCGCCCGGCACCGGCTGGAAGCGCTCGCTTTCCGGCAGCCACTGCAGCAGGCCACGGCTGCTGGCCAGCCAGATGTGGTCCTGCGGCCCGCATTCCACATCAAGGTTGAGCTGGCCCTGCTGCAGGCCGCGCTGGCCATTGTCCAGCTGGCGCCGCACGTGGCCGTCGAGGTCGCGCTGCTGCAGGCCTGCGGGCAGCATCAACCAGAGGCTGTCGCCGTCGCAGGTCATCATTGCTTCGACCACCCCTTCCATCGCCGCATCTGCACCGGCATCACGGCCCCAACGACGCAGTTCGCGCCGTTGCGGGTCGTAGCGCACCAGCGCATCGGTCGATCCAATCCAGACCTGCCCACGCCGGTCCTCACGCACCGAGGTCAACCAGTGCATGCCGTTGACCCAGGTGCGATGCTGCTCGATCCTGCCGGTCTTCGGATCGAAGCGGTCCAGCGCGCCATGGCTGCCCACCGTCCAGACGCCGCCGTTGCTGGAGGGGCTGGTACCCAGCACGAGTGCATTGCGCAGCGAGCTGGGGTCGTCCTCCAGGCGCGACAGCACCGAGAACTGCCACCAGCGTGGCAGCAGGTGCCACAGCCCGGCATTGGTGCTGGCCAACCAGATGCCACCTTCGCGGTCCTCGTAGGCACCGGTCCAGTTCGACCGTACCGGACCGCGCGCGATCGCGCTGTACAGCGGCACGGTCTGGTACTGGCCATCGACCGCACGCCCCAGCCCGGTGCGTGTATCCAGCCAGTGCCCGCCCTGCTCGTCGCGCAGCATCATGCCCAGCACCTGCTCGCCCGGCGGCAGCTTCCACGGGGGGGCTTCGAAGCGGCCATCCGGGCGGCGCACGGTGGCGCCGGCCATCGTGCTGATCCACAGGCTGCCATCCGGCTCGGCGGTCAGCCCGTTGATCAGCAGGCTGGGGATGATGTCCGTACCGACACGCTCGAAGTCGGTCCCGGTCCAGCGCGCCACGCCATGCTTGGTGCCGATCCACAGGCTGCCATCGGCCAGCGTGGCCAGGTAGGGCACCGACGACGAAGGCAGGCTGCGCGGATTGTTCGGCTCGGGCAGGAAGCGCTGCAGGCGATCCTGGCTGTCCAGGCGGTACAGGCCGCCTTCGTGGGTACCGAACCAGATCGAGCCATCAGGCGTGCTGGCCAGGCTCCAGACCGTGTTGGTACCCATCAACGGCTGGCTGCTGCGGTCGTAGAAGTGCAGCTGGCGGCGGTCGGCCGACATGCGCACCAGGCCGGCGTTCTCGGTGCCTATCCACAACTGGTTGCGGGCATCGACCAGCACCGTCCAGATGCGGTTGTCACGCAGTCCATCCTCGGAACGCCACACGCGGTAGGTGCGGCCGTCATAGCGGGCCAGGCCATCGTTGGTGGCGATCCACAGGTAGCCGTAACGGTCCTCGGCCATGCGGTTGACGGTATTGGACGGCAGGCCATCGAACACCGTCACCTGCCGCGGGCTCGGAGGCACCGGCTGTGCCGCAGCGGGCAACGCGCAGCACAGGAGGACCAGCAGCAGCATCGCCGCCCGCAGATACACCACCGATTGCCTCCTCACGCTGGTCCTGATGATTCCCGCGCTGCGGGCGTCGGCATGGTAAACCGAAAGTCGCGCCGTTCACGCCCGGCGTCGGCGTCGTCACGCAGTCGCCTGTCGTTTCGCGCGCGCCTGGGCGATGGCCGTCACCAGCAGGTCGCCGGTCACCGGCTTGCGCAGGAAGCCATCGAAGCCTGCGGCCAGCACCTGGGTTTCGGCATAGGCATCGGAACGGGCGGTCACCGCCACCAGCGGCAGTTCATAGCCCATGGTGCGCAGCTGGCGGGCGATGGCCGTACCATCCAGCGCGGGCAGATCGAGATCGAGCAGGCCGACGTCGAAACCATCGGTGGCGATCTCCGACAGCGCACCCAGGCCATGCAGCACGTGGACCACCTCATGCCCGCGCACGCGCAGCAGGCCGGCGATGACCTCGGCCACCGTGGCATCGTCCTCGACCAGCAGGATGCGCAGCGGCGGCAGTTCCGGCAGGGCCGCCACGTCGCCTGCACTGTTGGCGGCCTGGCGCGTCCAGGGCAGGGGCAGGCGCACGCGGAACCGCGCGCCCTTGCCAGGCTGGCTGTCCACTTCGATGCGCCCCCCCATCGCCACCGCCAGTTCCTGGCAGATCGCCAACCCCAGGCCACTGCCGCCGTAGCGCGACGCGGTACGCGGGCCGTCGGCCTGTTCGAAACGATGGAACAGGCGCTGCTGCTGCTCGGCGTTGATGCCCGGGCCGCTGTCATGGACTTCGAAACACAGGCCGCCCTTTTCTTCCAGGCGTACGGCCAGGCCGACGTGGCCGCGCTCGGTGAATTTGATCGCGTTGCCGAGCAGGTTCAGCAGGATCTGGCGCACGCGCATCTCGTCGCCACTGACACTGATCGGCCCGGGCGGGTCTTCGCCGCGCTGGAACACCAGCTGGCGTTGCTGCGCCATCGGCTGCATCAGGCCCTGCACCTGGTCCAGCAGCTCCCCCAGATCGAACGGGCGCAGGTCAAGCTCCAGCCGCCCGGCTTCGATCCGGGCCAGATCCAGGGCATCGTTGACCAGCCGCAGCAGATGGCTGCCGGCCTGCTGGATGGACCCGGCGTAGCCGCGCTGCACCGGATCCAGCGGGGTCGCCAGCAGCAGTTCGCTCATGCCCAGCACGCCGGTCATCGGCGTGCGGACTTCGTGGCCCAGCGTGGCCAGGAAACGGCTCTTGGCCTGCGAGGCCTGCTCGGCCAGCTGCTGCTTGTGCACCGTCAGCTGCCATTGCTGGCGGCGGCGCAACCGCGCGCGGATCGACCAGACCAGAACCACCAGCAGCAACGACCCCAGCAGGACGTAGCCGAATATCGCCATGCCGCTGCGCCACCACGGCGGCAGCACCTTCACCTGCAACTGCTGCGAAGGCGTCCACGTGCCCCGGGCAGTCGCAGCCTGCACCTCGATGACATAGCGGCCGGTCGGCAGCCGCGACAGGGTGCGCTGGCCATCGCCCCCCTGCTCCACCCAATCCTGGTCGTAACCCTGCACGCGGAAGCGGTACCGGTTGCCCTGCGGGCTGGCATAGGACAGCAGCCGCGCATCGATCTGCAGATCGCGGTCGTCCGGTCCCAGCAGCAGGGTGCCGGTGAGCGGCAGCGGTTGCCAGCCGCGTGCGTCGTCGCGCCGCACACGCACTTCGGCGATCACCAGCGATGAAGGCGGCAGCACGGTGTCGTCGGCATTCACATCAAAGGCGACCAGGCCGGTCTGGGTAACCGCCAACACGCGGCCATCGGCATTCACCGCAGGTGGCCGACCGGTGAACTCGGCATCGGACAGGCCATCGCGTTCGTTGAACTGTTGCAGGCGCCGCGTCTTCGGGTCCCACCGCAGCAGGCCGCGCGGCGTCGTGGCCCAGAGCTGGCCATTGTCGGCCAGCGCCAGCCCCCCCATGGTCACCGGCGGCACGCCCGCACTGCCGTCGATGCGCTGGATCAGGCGCAGGCTCATGCCATCCCACTGGTAGCGCTCGAAGGCGCCCTGGCGCGCCAGCCACAACTGCTGCGGATCGATCCATACCAGATCGTAGATCGGGCCGCGCGACACGCCGGGCACTGCCTCGAAGCGTCCGGCCTGCTCACGCCAGATGCCCATGTCGCCCATCACCCAGGGCCGGCCATGGGCGTCGAAGCGGATCTGCTCGATCGGCGCATCGGCCGTTCCGCGGAAATGTTCCAGCGGATGACTGTGCAGCAGCCGGCCCTCTGCATCGCGCTGCTGCAGGTCCAGGCCCATCACCGACACCCACACCGTGCCATCAGGGGCCTGCCGCATCAGGTCGATGCGCTGGCGCAGGTCGGCACTGCCATCGATCCGCAGGTCACGCAATGCGCCGGTGGCCGGATCGTAGACGGTGATGCGGCCGCCGCGTCCCAGCCACAGGCGACCATCCGGGCGCGGCAGCACCGACCACACCACGCCGTTGCCGAGCTGCCGGTCGCTGGCCAGCAGACGCAGAGTGCCCTGCGCATCGAGCTGGTACACCCCTCGCGCCGAGCCGACGTAGTAGTTCTTCCCGTCGCTGGCCGCGCTCAACAGGTACTGGCTGTCCAGGGGCTTGCCGTCGAGCTGGTTCCAGATCGAGAAGCGCCGCCAGTCCGGTGGCAGATAGGCCAGGCCCTGGGTCAGCAACGCCACCCACAGTCCGCCCTCGTGATCCTGCAGCAGGTCAAGCACACCGCTGTGCGCGGTCAGGAAGCCGCTGCCGCGGTCCCCCTCCAGGCGGCGCAACACCGCCGCATCCCCTCGCAACAGGCCATCGGAGGTACCCGCCCAGTAGCCCCCCTGGCGATCGGCCAGGACCAGGGCCGACCGCAGCTGGGCACTGTCGGCCCATCGCGGGCGACTGACCCGGTCCTGCCCATCGATGCGGTAGAGGCCATCGTTCTGGCTGCCTACCCAGATCGAACCGTCTGCATCACGGCTCAACCGGAGCACGCTCAGCCTACCCAGTTCCCGCGCGGCCACCGGCTCGAAGCCGCTGCCGTTCCAACGCGCCACACCGGCTTCAGTGCCGACCCACAGGCGGCCCCGCGCGTCGACCAGGCTGGTGAAGATGCTGTTGCTGGGCAGGCCACCCGGGTGCGCCGGATCATGGGTGTAGAGGCGCACGCTGCCGTCTTCGCCGAAACGGCAGACGCCATGGTTGTTGGTCCCGATCCACAAGGCGTCTTCGACATAGGCCAGTGCCCAGAACTGCCCCTGGCAGGTGGAATTGACCGTATCGAAGGTCTGGAAGCGTTCGCGGTCGGCATCCAGGCGTGCCACGCCCTTGCCATTGATGCCCACCCAGACCCGGTCCAGCGGGTCGATCAGCAGGGTCTCGATCTCGTTGCCTGGCAACGAGCCCGGCTGTTCCGGGTCGTGCTCCCAGACCCGCAGGCTGTTGCCGTCATAGCGGGCGAGTCCACCATCGGTGGCGGCCCATACGTGGCCCTGGCGATCCTCGGCCAGCGCCACCACCATGCGAGACGGCAAGCCTTCGGCGGCACCGAAGCGGCGCAGGCGTGGTGTTTCTGCCATGTGCAGGGTCGCAGCCGCCGTGGCCATCGCCACCAGCAGCAGTCCCATACCTGCGATGCCACGGCACCACAGGCGCCAGCCGCTCGTCATCCTGAACCCCCTGTCCTGCGCCGATTGTCACACAGGGCCGGGGTCATGGCTGCAACAGCCTGTTTCCAGCGGCGGCACCACCACGAACTGTTGCACCCATGCACGCAACGTTGGCAGGGGGCTGTGCGTATGATCGCAGCGTCCCCTTCCGGAGCCCGCCATCGATGCGTCCCTGCCTGGCCCTGCTGCCGATGCTGCTCGCCACCGCCCCTGCCTGGGCGGCCGCTGACACCTATCGCCTCGATCCGGTGCACACGCGGGTGCTGTTCTCGATCGACCACGCAGGCTACTCGCAGGCCATGGGCACGGTATCGGGCAGCGAAGGGCGCGTGCGGTTCGATCCCGACAACTGGCGCGACGCCACCGTGGAAGTGGATATCCCGGTGTCGCGACTGGACCTTGGTGATGCCAAGTGGAACCAGGCCACGTTGGCCCGCAGCCTGCTCGACGGCGAGCGTTTCCCGACCGCGCGATTCGTCTCCACCATGGTCGAGCCGATCGATGCCAGGCGCGCGCACGTGTCCGGCACGCTGACCCTGCGCGGGGTCAGCCAGGAAGTCACGCTGGATGTGACCCTCAACGCCATCAAGCGCTACCCGCTTCCCCCGTTCCGACGCACCGCCGGTTTTTCCGCCAGCACCACGCTGAGCCGGCGCGCGTTCGGCATCACCGCCTGGCCGGGCGTCATCGGTGATGCAGTACAGCTGAGGATCGAGGCTGAAGCCACCCTCGACCGCAGCGACGCCCCGGGAACTCCCGCTCCCGTTCCGCACTCCGACCCCAAGACGGCCCCCTAGAGGACCCCTCATGACCGCCAAGAACACCCCCGCCGCCTGGGGGAGTGTCAGCCAGATCCTGCATTGGTTGATCGCACTGCTGATCCTCGCCCTGGGCGTGGTCGGCCTGACCATGGGTGAACTGCCCAAGACCCCGAAGTACTTCTGGGTCTACACCGCGCACAAGTCGATCGGCATCACCGTGCTGGCGCTGGTGCTGTTCCGCCTGGGCTGGCGCCTGTACGCCGGTGCACCGAAGCCGGTGCCTGGCGTGCCCAGCTGGCAGGAGCGCATCGCCAGCGCCACCCACGTGCTGCTGTACGTGCTGATGTTCGCCATCCCGCTGTCGGGCTGGCTGTACGACTCGGCCAGCGGCCTGCGCCCGTTCCGCTGGTTCGGCCTGGTCGACGTGCCCAAGCTGAGCGGTCCCGACCCGCAGGTTGTCGCGGTATCGCATGCCATCCACGAATACGGCTTCTGGCTGTTGATCGCGGTGGTGCTGGCCCATGCCGGCGCTGCCTTCTACCACCACCTGTTCCAACGCGATGCAACGCTGTCCCGCATGTTGCCGCGCGGCTGGCTCGCCTCCCCTCAGAAGGACTGACCGATGAACCTGAAACTGACCACTCCGGCCGCCGTGGCCGCCACCCTGGCCGGCATGCTGGCCACCGCTCCGGCACTCGCTGCCGATTACGCGCAGGCTCCCGGCGCCGGCTCGATCCTGGTGTTCGCCACCAAGTACGACGGCGAAGTGTTCACCGGCAGCTTCCCGGGCTTCGCCACCAAGCTCAGCTTCGACCCGGCCAACCCGGCCGCCGGCTCGCTGGACGTGGTGATCCCGCTGGCCGGTGCCAAGAGCGGCAATAGCGACCGCGATTCGACCCTGCAGGGTGCCGACTTCTTCAATGTTGGCAAGTTCGCCACCGCACGCTACACCGCCAAGGGCTTCCGCGCGGTGGGCAACGACCAGTTCGCCGCCGATGGCACACTGGAGCTGCGCGGCGTCAGCAAGCCGGTCACGCTGACCTTCACCTGGAAGCCGGGCACCCAGCCGGTGCTGACCGGCAAGGCCACGGTCAAGCGCCTGGACTTCGGCGTCGGCGGCGGTGACTGGGCCGACACCAAGACCATCCCGGACGAAACCGCGATCAGCACGATCGTGAAGTTCGACGCGAAATGAGCGATGGGCCGGGGCACGGCTCCGGCCGCATCCTGTAGAGCCGAGCCATGCTCGGCTGCCGTCCAGGTCGCGCTGCGCGCGTCAGCCGAGCATGGCTCGGCTCTACAATGAGCTTTCAGCCAACCACGCCTGAACCGTGGCGGCGTCGAACGGCCAGTCCAGCTCGCGGTCGCCGCGCTCGTCACGCAGCACCGGCACCCGCGTGCCATAGCGCGCTTCCAGCGCCGGCTGGTCGTCCAGGAACACCGATTCGAACTCCGGCGCCCGTGCCCTGGCCAGCTCGGCCAGGGCCATGTCGCACAGGTGGCAATCGTCACGTTGGATAAGGGTCAACACCGGCCGGGCTCCCGTGGCGGAAATGCTGCGCCGCAGCCATGGAAGTGCGGCGTGAACCGCTAGAATAGCGATCTCTTCCGGTACCCGCAGTACGGCAACCATGGCTGTCAGCACGTTCGACGTTTTCAAGATCGGCATTGGCCCGAGTTCCTCGCACACCGTCGGGCCGATGAAGGCCGCCGAGCGATTCATCCATCGCTGGCTGCTCGACCCGGGTCGCCTGCACGAGGTCGCGCGCATCCGCGCCGATGTCTATGGCTCGCTGGCGCTGACCGGCCGCGGCCACGGTACCGACAAGGCGATCCTGCTGGGCCTGGAAGGCCAGCGGCCGAACCTGATCGACCCGGACATCATTCCGGCCACGCTGGAGCGCATCCGCAGCAGCAAGCGCATCCAGCTGATGGGCCAGCACGAGATCGCCTTCGACGAGAAGCGCGACCTCGGCATGAACAAGCGCCAGAAGCTGCCGTACCACACCAACGGCATGCGCTTCACTGCCTACAACGCCGACGACGAAGTGATCGCCACCCGCGACTACTACTCGGTGGGCGGCGGCTTCGTGGTCAACCAGGACGACGCGGCCGATGATCGCATCGTGCCCGACGAGACCCCGCTGCCCTACCCCTTCAAGAGCGGCGATGAGCTGCTGGCGCAGACCGCGCGCAGCGGCCTGAGCATTGCCCAGCTGATGTTCGAGAACGAGAAGTGCTGGCGCAGCGAAGACGAGATCCGCGCGCAGCTGCGCGAGATCTGGAGTGCGATGCAGTCGTGCGTGGCGCGCGGCATCCGCGAGGAAGGCGTGCTGCCGGGTGGCCTGAAGGTGGGCCGTCGTGCACCGGCGCTGTACCGCGAGCTGTCGTCGAAGCCGGAAGCGGCGATGCGCGACCCGCTGACCACGCTGGACTGGGTCAACCTGTACGCGCTGGCCGTGAACGAGGAGAACGCGGCCGGTGGCCGTGTGGTGACCGCGCCGACCAACGGTGCGGCCGGTGTGCTGCCGGCGGTGCTGCACTACTTCGACCGCTTCTGCCCTGGCGCGAACGAACAGCGCGTGTTCGACTTCCTGCTGACCTCGGCGGCGATCGGCATCCTCTACAAGGAAAACGCCTCGATTTCCGGCGCCGAAGTGGGCTGCCAGGGCGAGGTTGGCGTGGCCTGCTCGATGGCGGCCGGCGGCCTGGTCGCGGCACTGGGTGGCAACCCCAGCCAGATCGAGAACGCCGCAGAAATCGGCATGGAACACAACCTGGGCCTGACCTGCGACCCGATCGGTGGCCTGGTGCAGATTCCGTGCATCGAACGCAACGCGATGGGCGCGGTGAAGGCGATCAATGCCTCGCGCATGGCGATGCGTGGCGACGGCAAGCACAAGGTGTCGCTGGACAAGGTGATCAAGACCATGCGCGATACCGGCCGCGACATGCAGGACAAGTACAAGGAAACCAGCCGCGGTGGCCTGGCGGTGAACGTCATCGAGTGCTGATTCGCTGCACCCTGCCGAAACAGGCAAAGGGCGGCCATCGGGCCGCCCTTTGTCTTTCAAGCGCGGCGTGAATCAGCGCGCCAGGCCCAGCACCGACACGTTGCGGAAGGTGCTTTCGCCCACCACGCGCACATACCAGGTCCCTGCCTGTGGTCGACTGACCACGATCACCTCGGTAGAGCCCGCACGGCGCGAGCTGTACGGCGCACTGCCAACGTCGGGTGCTGCACCCCGTGCCGCATACAGGCTGACATCGCCGGAACCACCCAGCGTGCGTAGATTGAGCGTGGTCGCCCCCGCCGGCACGTTGATGGCGAACAGCAGCGACTGCCCGTTCACGCCGCTCTGGCCGTCCAGACGGATGCCGTTCTGCAGCTCGGGAATCGGCAGTGCCGGCAACGGCTTGCCCTGAGCCAGCAGGACCGCGCGATGGGCATCGGCAATGCCGGCGCCGATCGGCTTGCCGTCTTCCGGGGGCTGCGGGAACGGACGCGCCGACGCCACCAGGATGTCACGCACCTGGTCGGGGGTCAGTGGCCCCCGGCCGGCCTCGACTGCAGCGGACTGCATCAATGCCACGATGGCTGCGATGTGCGGCGCAGCCATAGAAGTACCCTGGTAACCGCCCAGCACCGGCTGGCCGAGCGGCGCCTGGGTGCCGGCATCGATGGTGGACCAGATGGCGCCGCGGGCCGGTGCCGGCCCGCTGTCGATTTCGCCGCCCGGCGCAGCGACGGTGACCGACGCACCATAGTTGCTGTAGCCCGCACGGCCCCCCACGTAGTTGGTCGCGCCGACGTTGATCACGCCCTTGCAGCTGGCAGGCGAGAAGCCGGCGGCATCGATGTTCGAATTGCCAGCGGCGACCACCACCGTGGTACCACGGCTGCGTGCATAGTCGATGGCCGCCTGCGCTTCAGGGTCCTCGCTGCAGGCACCGAAGCCGCCCAGGCTGAGATTGATCACGTCGGCTGGCGTCGGGTTGTCCGGCAGGCCATCGATATGCCCACCGGCGGCCCAGTAAATGCCGTCGGCCACGTCCGAGCTGGTACCACCGCAGGTGCCCAGCACGCGTACCGGCTGCACCTTGGCACCATAGGCTGCACCCGCGATGCCCAGCGCATTGTTGGCCACTGCGGCCACCGTACCGGCCACATGCGAGCCATGCCAGCTGCTGGTGCCAACACCACAGTAGGAACCATCACTCCAGTCGCCCGGGTCATGCGGATCGGCATCACGGCCGTCGCCATCGCCGGATCCGACGCCGCCCTGTTCGCCCGCCAGCGATACCATGTCATAGCCAGCAATCACATTCGCATCCAGGTCCGGATGCTGCAGGATGCCGGTATCCAGCACCGCTACCACCACGCCCTCGCCGGTGCTTTCAGCCCAGGCGCCCGGTGCGTGGATGCCACCGATCGTGTTCAGCATGTCCCACTGGTGGGACGGCAGGCGAGGGTCGTCTGGCAGGCTCTGCAGCGGATACATGCGGCGATCGATCTGAGCGTACTGCACCGCCGGGTCCAGGCGGAGCTGCTGAAGCAGGCGTGCGCTTTCATCGGAAGACAGCAGGCGTGAAACGGAGACCACTTCGGCGCCGAGGCCGGTACGGCGCTGGACCTTCAGCGTCGGCGCTGCGCCTGCGCGGGCCGGCAGGCTGCGTGCCATCGCCGCTGCCAGCACCCCATCGACGAAACGACGGTCGCGTGCATCGGCCATGCCCGGCTTGAACTTCACGATGAAGCGATCATTCGCCACCGATGTCAGGGGCTTCAGCGGGCCAACAATCCTGGCCGGCTGCAGAGGAAGTGGCGTGGCAGCCGGCGCCGAAATCGAAGTCAGGCCCAGGGCCACAGCACCAGCCAACAGGCCAGCATGCAACGGAAGCTGCTTTTTCATGTTTGTCTCCAGGAACAAATGCAGTGCATGAAAGCCGCCTACCGGTTGGGTGGGCGGCATGGGGGATTACAGATCGATGCCGAAGCCAACACCCGCCGAACGTTCGCTACCACTGAACGCACCGCCAAGGCTGAAGCTGGCGCGCTCGCTGATCTGCTTGCCGTAGCCGATGGACAGGGCCTGTTCGCCGTTCTGCCAGCCGGCACCGACGGCAATGCGCCCACGCGGGCTGCGGCTGCCGCCGGCGTTGATGGCCATGTTGAGCATCGCCGAACCCATGGCGCCCTGCCGGTCGATGCGTCGGTCCTGCTGTCCAAGCCGCTGGTCGATTTCGCGGGTGACCTCGGTGAAGCGATCATCCAGGCCGTTGAACTTCGAATCGGTGTAGCTCCTGGCCGAGGCAAGCGTGTCTGCGTTGCCTGCCTTCATCTGGCCCACATTGGCCGCGTCGGTATCGCGGGTGCCAGCTGCCACGTTGGTGACACGACGCTCGTTGCCGGCGCTGCCCATCGACACCGCGTTGGGTTCGTCGGCCATCGACCCCTGGCCGATGGCCACTGATCCCGAGGCCGATGCGACGGCACCCTGGCCCAACGCGGTGCCGCCGGCACCGGTGACCCTGCTGTCGGCGCCAACAGCAACAGCGTTCTGTGCCTTCGCAGCCACCTGGCTGTTGCTGCCCACGGCAGTACTGTTGTCGGCGCCTACCTGCGAACCGTTGCCGATCGCAGTGTCGTTGGCGTCCTTGGCCAGCGAGCCCTCGCCCACTGCCAGGCCACCGCCGGTGCCGACGGGGGGGCGCGTACCACCCTCACCGCCGGGGCCGCTGCCTCCTTCCAGCGCACCGACCCGGGAATCCAGGCCACTCAGCGCCGAATCCAATGCGCCGATCGCACCGCTCACGTTGCCGAAGCGGACGCCCTGCACCGAATAGGCGGGCCCAATCAGCATGCCGTTGCCATCCATGCCGGCGCCGCCACCCAATGCCTGCGCAACGCTGTTGAGCTGCTGCACGTTCACTGCATCGGTGCCTGCCCTACCTGCCTTCAGATTGTGCAGGCGGGTCCCGTCGCTGCCTTCCAGGCTCAGGCTGTCCTTGTCGGTGCTGTCATAGCGCACGGCGTTGGCGGTCAGGTCTCCCAGCTCGCCCCCCACATCGGCGATAGCGGCTTCGAGCTGGCGCTTGTTCACAGCATCGGTGGCGTCACTACCGTCAGCGACGTGGGTGATCTGCCGTTCGCGGCCCGCCCTGCCCACCGACACACTGTTGGCGCGGTTTGCCACCGAGCCCTGGCCCAGCGCCACCGAACCGGCCGCTGACGCCGTCGCGTCATTGCCGATCGCCACCGCGTAGTCGGCACTGGCGGTGGCACTGGCACCCAGGACATTGGCGCCCCAGCTGTTCGCCTCGGCGCCGTAACCCAGCGCAGTGGCAAATGCACCGTTGGCTTCGGCGAAAGTGCCGACCGCGTTGGAGGCAAATCCCCCCGCCTCGGCGTACATGCCGATGGCGTTGGTGTAGTTCCCGCCCGCGCTGGCGGCGTAGCCCAGTGCTGTCGCGTTGTCACCGGAGGCACGTGCGTTCCAGCCGAACGCCTGGGCCGATTCGCCGGAGGCGAGTGCCGCGTAGCCGATGGCAGTGCTCCAACTGGTTGCCGCATTGCTGTATGCGCCGATTGCAACACCGAGGCCGGCATCGGCCTTGGCGTTGAAGCCCACTGCAGTCGCCTGCCCGCCCCCCGCCGATGCGGTTGCCCCCACCGCCGTGGACCAGCCACCGGCAGCCTGCGAACCCGCACCGAAGGCCGATGCGCCCTGACCGCTGGCACTGGTCGCCTGCACGACCGGCTGGTTGTTGACCAGACCCATATAGGTTCCGCCGACTGCAGTATTCGAGTCATCAAGCGCTGAAGCGCCTTGGCCGATGGCGATGGCGTTCTGCCCCGTGGCCGTGCTCAGCGAACCGAGACTGATCGCGGCATCGCCCATCGCCAGCGACTGAGCGCCCTGTGCGATCGCGCCGGCACCGAGCGCATTGGCCTGCTGGCCAGCAGCGAAGCTGCCCTCACCATCAGCAAATGCACTGCTGCCGATGGCCGTGGCGTCGTCACCGATCGCGACCGCATCGGCGCTGCCATCGGTCGCTGCATCCACCGCAACAAACCGCACGTTCCCCGCCTGTGTCTTCACTTCATTGAGCTGATCAACGTTGACCGCATCGGTGCCCTCGGTGCCAGCAGCCACATTGATGATCTGCCGCTGCGTGCCACTGTTGCCCACCGAGACCGCATTGGCACGATCTGCGACCGAGCCTGCACCGAGCGCGACCGCACCGGACACCGCGGCACGCGAATTGACGCCCAGCGACACACTGTCCGCAGCCTCGGCAAGGGCGTTCGCGCCGGACGCAATACTGTTGTCGCCACTGGCGAACGACAACGCGCCCAGCGCCGTCGCGTGATTGCCAGAGGCGATGGCGCCGGCACCCAGCGCAACGCTGTTGAGTCCCTGCGCCTGCGTAGTGAAGGGGATGCAGAAGCGCTCACAGGTGGACTGGCCGCCAATGGCGACGCTGCTGTCGCCACCCGCCTCGGCGGCGTAACCCAGAGCAATGCCCCGGAAACCTTCCGCGCTGGCAGCCATGCCAGCCGCCAGCGCGCCCGCACCGGACGCATACGCTGCCGGGCCCAGGGCCGTGGAGAAGTCACCGCTGCTGACCGAATTCCAACCCAGCGCCACTGCTGCCGGCCCCGCTGCCACCGACTGCACGCCCAGCGCCAGTGATGAGTTGCCAGTCGCCTGGGCCTGGGCCCCCAGTGCCGCAGCGGCATATCCGCTGGCCTGCGTGCCTACGCCCACGGCGACGGCGCCAGCACCCTCAGCATCGGCGGATTCGCCTGCGGCCACCGACGAGGCGCCCGCAGCCACGGCGCCATAGCCCACCGCTGCGGAGCGGTTACCCAGTGCCGTGGCCGCACTACCCACCGCAACACTGCCCTGCTCGGCAGCCAGCGCTGTGGCACCCAGCGCGGTGGCATCGTCGGCAACCGCTGACGCTGCGCTGCCGAACGCGGCAGCTGAAGCCCCCAGCGCACGGCTGTCTGCACCCGCCGCTGTCGCGCCCTCGCCATGCGCTTCGGCTTGGAAACCCACCGTCGTGCTGCGCTCGCCGTCGGCGATGCTGGCCGCTCCCAAGGCGGTGGCACCTTCACCCACTGCGCCGGCATAAGCGCCGACAGCCACGGCAAAGTCGCCGCCCAATGCGCGTGAACGCGCGCCCAGTGCCACGCCGGCTTCGCCGTTGGTGCCGGCGTTGAAACCGGCGGCCAGACCACCGGCACCGTAGACCTGGGCGTCACCCCCAATGGCGGTGGAGCCCTGGCCTTCGGCCAGACTCAAGGCACCCAGCGCCGTCGCCGCCTGGTCGGCTGTCGCTTCAGCACCCGCCCCCAGCGCGGTGTTGCCGAGTCCGGCCGCCAGTGCGCCCTGCCCGATTGCGGTAGCCGCATCGGCAATGGCTGCCGCACTTTCGCCGAACGCAGTAGCGCCCACGCCGATGGCCTGTGCCAGCGAGCCGACCGCAGTGCTCGCGTTGCCGGTCGCGCGGGTATTCACGCCCAGCGCGATTGCCGCTTCACCGCTGGCGATCGCGTCATCACTGCCATCACCGGCACCGTTGAGTTTCAAGTAGGAATCGCCCAGCGCCGATTCGACCAGGCACACCAGATCAGTCGGCGCGCAGAGCAGCGCCTGCGGTGAAAGCGTGGGCGGCGCGGCCAGTGCCAGCATCGGCAGCATCGCGCCGGCACCCACCATGGGACGCAGCTTGCGTGCACCGGCACGTCCGCTGCGATGGGTCAGTTCGGAGCCCACCACCAGCTGGCCCAGCGCGCGATTCCATACCCGACGGAAAATCCTGTTCATGCGTACCTCTCTCCTGAAACGTGCGGCAAAGCAATCCCGTCGGTGCATGGGCAGCTGCCCGCACCTTCTGGGACCAGGGACGTCGAAACTTCAGGCCGGAGGGCGGACTGTCGCAGTGCGCAGGCGGCCTCACCGGCACGATGAACCTACCGCTCGTTCAACCAGCAGTCACGCACACCAACTCACTCATTCCTCACCGTAATCTCACCGCAGCAGGCAGCACGCAAACGGACGCATCAGCACGCATCAGACGATGCACCCGTCATGCGTCAGCGATTGTGCGATCCCCAGGGGTTGAATACGTAGCCCTCGCCATGCACCGTGGTCAGCGGCAATGGGCCACCGCAC
This sequence comes from Stenotrophomonas maltophilia group sp. RNC7, assembly GCF_030910085.1. Classification (NCBI taxonomy): domain Bacteria; kingdom Pseudomonadati; phylum Pseudomonadota; class Gammaproteobacteria; order Lysobacterales; family Lysobacteraceae; genus Stenotrophomonas; species Stenotrophomonas maltophilia group sp. RNC7. Next base: position 44,334 of record NZ_JAVFVN010000698.1, read on the forward strand.
GCAGCACGCACTTTCCGACGCAGGCGATGGATCAGAGAATCCAGTCGATGCGGGTCGAAATCGAACACGTCCGGGGTGAGTGCGGCGATCAAGTGTTCGCGCGGCACCACATCACCCGGCTGGGCGAACAGATTGCGGAGCAGTGCGCGCTCACTGCGCGTCAGCGAGATGCCGCCACCACGCGGGGGCAGCAGACGCCACGCGCCGGGATCCAGCCGCCAGTAGCGTTCCGCCTCGGGCGAATTCTGCTGTTGCAGGCGCCGCCCCAGGCTGTACAGCGTCGCCACCAGGACATTGATATCCACCGGCTTGGTCAGATAGGCGTCTGCGCCCTGCACAAGGCCGCGCACGCGATCCGTCGTGCCCTGCCGACCGGTAAGCATCACCACGCCCAGTGCGGGATGCCTTTGGCGCAGCAGGTGCACCACGTTGAAGCCGTCGCCATCCGGCAGGTCGACGGCCAGGACCACGACATCGGCGTGGCGCACTTCCATCAGCGCCTCCAGTCCGGCCACAGTCGCGCTGCCGGCAACGTCGAATCCGTGCACACGCAAGTGGGAAAGAAGCAAGCAGTCGCGAACGAACTCGTCGCCTTCCAGCACGATGACGCGCAGTGCAACCTCTTGAGTCTCGATCATGGCCCCTCATCGATGATGATCCACGCATGATCCTAGACACTTCGAACGCCGTTGCTGCTAGGACCGATCCGATTGCCGCAACGAGAACCTGACGACGTGTGACCGCTCACCTCGCACTTGCCCGCGACTGGTGCAGGACCATTCGAGGACGTGCGCGCCGTCAATGCATCGCCATCGAATTGCCGCTAGGCTCGCGGGAATCCTCCAACCGGTTCTGATCGATGCGCATGCCCCTGGCAGCCCTGCTCGCCCTCCTGCCCTTGCCGGCGCTCGCCGCGCCTACCTACGGGCCGCGCCTGGAGGGCTTCGACTACGGCTATCCGGTGAAGACCTTCGCGCTGGAATCGCAGCGGCAGCCGCTGGAGATGGCCTACCTGGACATCGCACCGAAGAAGACTCCGATCGGCGTGGTGGTGCTGCTGCATGGCAAGAACTTCTGTGCGGCCACCTGGAAGGAATCGATCAAGCCGCTGGTTGCCGCCGGCTACCGGGTGATCGCTCCGGACCAGGTCGGCTTCTGCAAATCCAGCAAGCCCGAGCGCTACCAGTACACGTTCGCACAGCTGGCAGCCAACACCCATGCCCTGCTGCAGCAGCTGCAACTGGGCGACGTGCCGGTGCACCTGGTCGGTCATTCGATGGGTGGCATGCTGGCGGTGCGCTACGCGCTGATGTACCCGCAGGATCTGCGCAGCCTGTCGCTGGTCAACCCGATCGGTCTGGAAGACTGGAAGGCGCTGGGCGTGCCATGGCGCAGCGTGGACGCGTGGTATGCCGGTGAAATGAACATCAGCTACGACAGCATCCGCCGCTACCAGCTGGATGTGTACTACGACGGCAAATGGAAGCCGGCCTACGAACCCTGGGCGCGGATGCAGTCAGGGATGTACGAAGGGCCCGGCAAGCAGGCCGTTGCATGGAGCCAGGCGCTGGCCTCGGACATGGTGTTCAACCAGCCGGTGGTCTATGAACTGAAGAACCTGCAGGTGCCGACCACGCTGTTCATCGGCCAGAAGGACCGCACCGCGATCGGCCGCGACCTGGCGCCGCCTGCGGTGAAGGCGACGCTGGGCAACTATCCGGTGCTCGGCAAGTCCGCGGCCGCGACGATTCCCGGCGCCACGCTGGTCGAGTTCGCCGAACTGGGCCATTCGCCGCAGGTGCAGGACCCGAAGCAGTTCAACGCCGCGTTGCTGAAGTCCTTGAAGGCGCATTGAACGGCAGCCCTCCCCTGTACAGCCGAGCCCATGCTCGGCTCATCCAGCAGGAGGGGATCTCGCCAGTAGCAGCCGAGCATGGGCTCGGCTCTACAAGAACTGTGCGATCAGCCGACGATCCGCAGCACGTCATCCAGCAACGCGGCGGCGGTGACTTCCGCGCCCGCACCCGGGCCCTGGATCAACAGCGGCTGGCGACGGTAGCGATCACTGTGGATGGCGACGCGGTTGTCGGTCCCGGCACCCTGCGCCAACGGGTGATCAGCCGGCAGCTCGCTCAGGCCCACCTGCGCACCCTCACCGTCAACGCGGCCGACGAAACGCAACACGCGGCCGTTTTCGCGTGCCCGCTGCCAACGCGCCTGCAGCGGCGCATCCAGCTGCTCCAGCGCAGCCACTGCGCCCTCCAGCGGCAACGCGGCCAGCGTGTCAGGTACCAGTGAGTCCACCTGCACCTGCGAAGCATCCAGCGCCAGCCCGCTGCTGCGGGCCAGGATCAGCAGCTTGCGGCGCACGTCCTCGCCGGACAGGTCAAGTCGCGGATCCGGCTCGGTGTAGCCGGCCGCCAGCGCCTCGCGCACCGCCGCCGAGAACGGCGACCGGCCGTCGTAACGATGGAACAGCCACGCCAGCGAACCGGACAGCACGCCCTCGATGGCATGGATGTGATCACCACCGGCCACCAGTGCGCGCAGGCTGCTCAGCAGCGGCAGCCCGGCACCGACGGTGGCGCTGTCACCATAGCGCGCACCACTGTCGGCACAGCTCTCTGCAATGGCCTGCGCGCGTGACAGCTGCGCACCACGGCCCAGCTTGTTGGCTGTCACCACATGCACGCCGCGCGCCAGCCACTGCACGTGACGTGCGGCCACGTCTTCGCTGGCGGTGGCATCGACCACCACATCGCCACGCTCCAGCCCTTCGGTGCTGGCCCACGCCGGCGAACTCTGGCCATCGCGTGGCGCACGTCGCGCCAGTTCCAGCGGCAACGCCAGGTCACGATCGATCTCCAGCGCAGTGCGCGAGTTGGCAAGCCATTGCACGCTCGGCAGTTCCAGCCCGCGAGCCTGTAGCGTCTGGTAGCGCTGCACGAAGGCCGAGCCGACCGTGCCAGTGCCCAGCAGCGCCAGGCGTCCGACGCCCAGCGCAGGAATGTCGGCGGCGAGCGCGCTCATGCATCCACCACCTGTTTGCGGCGTGCGGCCGCATCGATCACGACCTCGGCGCGCTGCAGCGCCGCGCCGAGATCGGCCAGCAGGTCACGCTCGGCCTCGATACCGACCGACAGGCGCAGCAGGCCTTCGCTGATGCCGGCAGCGGCGCGCGCTTCGGCGGTCATCGCCGCATGGGTCATGGTGGCCGGATGCGCGATCAGGCTTTCGACGCCGCCCAGTGATTCGGCCAGGGTGAAGCAACGCAGGCCATCCACGAATGCGCGCACTGCCGCGTGCGGATCATCACCCGCGCAGTGCGCCAGTTCGAACGACAGCATCGCGCCGAAGCCGCTTTGCTGGCGGGCGGCGATGGCATGACCCGGATGATCGGCCAGGCCCGGGTAGTACACCGTGCCGACGGCCGGATGCTGGTCCAGCAGGGCGACGATCGAGGCGGTATTTTCCTGGTGCACGCGCAGGCGCGCATCCAGCGTGCGCAGGCCACGCAGCGTCAGGAAGGCATCGAACGGTGAACCCGTCAGGCCCAGCGCGTTGCCCCACCACACCAGCTGCTCGTGCAGTGCCGGATCACGCGCGACCACCGCACCACCCACCACATCACTGTGGCCATTGATGTACTTCGTGGTGGAATGCAGCACCAGGTCCGCACCGAACGACAGCGGCTGCTGCAGGGCCGGCGACAGGAAGGTGTTGTCGACCACGACGAGGGCACCGGCCTTGTGCGCGGCATCGATGACGAAGCGCAGGTCGGTGATGCGCAGCAGCGGGTTGGACGGGGTTTCCACCAGCACCAGCTTCGGCTGGGTGGCCAGCGCCTGCGCCAGCGCGCGCGGGTCGGTCAGGTCGGCGGTGACCAGTTCGAAGTGGCCCTTCTTCGCCAGGGCGTTGAACAGGCGCCAGCTGCCGCCGTACGCATCATGCGGCACCACCAGGGTATCGCCCGGCTGCAGCAGCGCGTTCAGCACCAGGTTGATCGCCCCCATGCCGGTGGCGGTGATGACGCCGCCGGCGCCGCCTTCCAGTTCCGCCAGCGCTTCACCCAGCAGGTCTCGGGTCGGGTTGCCACTGCGCGTGTAGTCGTACTGGCGCTTGTTGCCGAAGCCTTCGAAGCTGAAGTTCGACGACAGCACGATCGGCGGCGTGACCGCGCCATGCGCGGTGTCCCGATCGATGCCCGCACGGACGGCGGCAGTGGTGCGACTACAGGACGGCTCGTTGGCGTGCAGGCTCATGCGGACTCTCCAGAAGTGCGGAAGGCGGTGGCGAGGATCGCGTCGATGCGATCGGTTTCTTTGAGGAAGGCGTCGTGGCCATAGGGCGAACGCAGCACGCGCAGGCTGCCGCGCGGGCCCAGCCCTTCGACCAGGCCGACCAGGTCGGCCAGCGGCACCAGGCGGTCGCCCTCCACGGCCACCACCACGGTCGGCGGCAGGATCGCGGCGGGGTCGACACGGTGCAGGTCGATCGATTCGGACAGGCGCAGGTAGGCGGTCACCGGCGTGCGCGCGACGTACTGCGCACCCGCCGCATCGAGATAGTCTTCGGCGGCCACGCGTACGCGGCCATTGATCACCTCCGGCGCGGCGTCGAAGCGCTCGCCGAACTCTTCCGGCGTGCGGTAGCTGAGCATGGCGAACTGCCGGGCCAGGGCCAGGCCGTGGTCTTCACCGCACTGCAGCTGGCCAAGCGCGACCGCGCGGCGCTGCAGTGCACGCCAGGCGGCGGCATACGGGTGCGGGCGATGCGCACCGCTGGCCAGCACCAGCTGGCGCACGCGGGCGCGGTGGCGGATCGCGAACTGCTGGCCGACCAGCGCGCCATACGAATAGCCGACGAAGGCCTTCAGCGTGCGGATGCCGAGATGGTCCAGCAGCAGCGCCAGCGCATCGGCCTGGTCGGCAGTATCGATCGGCACATCCAGTGCACCGTCGGCACCGATGAAATCGAAGGCCAGCACGCGCAGTTGCTGCGGATCCAGCGCGCGGCCGCTACCCACAAGCGCTTCGGCCCAGCCCTTCTCGCTGAACTGTGCGTTGGAGGCCACGTGGCGATGCGCGGAAATGCCACCGGCCAGCACCACCACCGGCGCGTTGGCCGGGCCGACCCACTCATAGCGCAGGCGCACCGGGCTGGGGCCTGCATGACGCATCGACAGCACCGCGGCGAACTCACCGCGCTCGGCGTGCACGCGGTCTGCGACCGGCACGCTGACGGGGACAAAGGGTTCGGGGCGAACGGCGGTACTGGTGGCGAAGCTCATGGCGGGATCCGGTTGGGGAATCGGCCATCGAGCCTTCGCGGGGCCCGCGTTCGAGATGCACGTGGGGTGCATGGTTCGAACCATCTTTCGGTGGACGCCACGGTCCCCGCAGGATTTGGCACCTACGCAGACGCTTGCGCGCCTGCGGGCTGCCCCGGCTTCAAAGGGCCTGTCCCTCTGCCGGTCTCGATGGTGGAGCCACGATGCCAGCCCTTTCCGGCACTGTCAATCCCTTCATGCGGATAAAGCGATAGATATCTCCAGGATCACTCTGCGAGGGCCGTCCCGGTCGCCCCGTTCAGGATCGGGTACAGTCCCGGCGGTCCTCTTGCTGGAAACGCCGATGCCGCGCCTGCCCCTGTCCTGCCTGCTGTTGCCTCTGCTGGCGAGCGCGACCGCATACGCCGGCGACTGGCGCCAGGGCTGGGGACTGGCTCCCCCTTCCGCCCGTGCCACGCGCGCAGGCAGTGCCGAGGGCGCCGCCCCCATGGCCCGGTTGCGCCTGCAGCCGGTCGGTACGCAATGGCAGGCGCGGATCGACAACGGGCTGGCAGGGCCGCTGCAGATCCAGCTGCGCGCCGCCCCCGGACACCCGGTCGAAGGCCTCCCGGTCGAGTCGCTGATCCAGGGCGACAGCAGCCTGGTGGTCGGCCGCCTGCCCGCCCCGATCGATGGCCGCATGCTGGATCTGCGCCTGCAGTCGGTGCCGGGCAACCCGGCCGCGCGGGCCGAAGATGTCGGCTATCGCCTGCCGTTCGATGCGGCCCGCCTGCGTGTAGACCAGGCACCGCAGGGGCGATTCAGCCATGACGACGAGGAGAACCGCGACGCGGTCGACTTCGCACTGCCGGAGGGCACCCTGGTGCTGGCCGCGCGCGAGGGCACGGTGATGCAGATCCAGGATGGCTTCCGTGGCAACGGCCAGGACCGCGAGCGCGATGGTGCCCGTGCCAATTTCATCCGCGTGCTGCACAGCGACGGCAGCATGGCCCTGTACGGCCACCTCCAGGCCGGCGGCATGCGCGTGCGTCGCGGCCAGGCGGTGGGAGCCGGGCAACCGATCGGCCTGTCCGGCAACAGCGGCTACAGCACTGCGCCGCACCTGCACTTCGTGGTGCAGGTCAACCGCGGCATGGGCCTGCGCTCGGTGCCGGTGCGCATCTTCGCCGAGCAGGGCCAGCTGCAGTTCGCCCGCCACGGCGAGGCCGACGGCGGTATCGGGCGCTGACCGGCCCCGGCCGGTATAATCGGGCGCCTATCTCTTTGAAAAGCGCCCCGGGCGGGCGCCACTGCCATGTCCGAAGTCGCCAACGAAGCGTCGCGTCGCCGCACCTTCGCCATCATTTCCCACCCTGACGCCGGCAAGACCACGCTGACCGAAAAGCTGCTGCTGTTCGGAGGCGCGATCCAGATGGCCGGTTCGGTCAAGGGCCGCAAGGCCGCCCGCCACGCCACCTCCGACTGGATGGCGCTGGAAAAGGAGCGCGGCATCTCCGTCACCTCCTCGGTGATGCAGTTCCCGTACGAAGGCAAGATCGTCAACCTGCTTGACACCCCTGGTCACGCCGACTTCGGCGAGGACACCTACCGCGTGCTGACCGCAGTGGACTCGGCGCTGATGGTGATCGACGTGGCCAAGGGCGTGGAAGAGCGCACCATCAAGCTGATGGAAGTGTGCCGCCTGCGCGACACCCCGATCATGACCTTCATCAACAAGCTCGACCGCGAGGGCAAGGACCCGATCGAGCTGCTGGATGAAGTGGAGACCGTGCTCGGCATCCAGTGCGCGCCGGTCACCTGGCCGATCGGCATGGGCCAGCGCCTGAAGGGCGTGGTTCACCTGCTGACCGGCGAAGTGCACCTGTACGAACCGGGTCGCAACTTCACCCGCCAGGACTCGACCATCTTCCCGTCCATCGATGCGCCCGGCCTGGCCGAGAAGATCGGTGCGCAGATGCTGGCCGACCTGCGCGACGAACTGGAACTGGTGCAGGGCGCCAGCCATCCGTTCGATCTGGACGCTTACCGCGCCGGCAAGCAGACCCCGGTGTTCTTCGGCTCGGGCGTGAACAACTTCGGCGTGCAGCCGCTGCTGGACTTCTTCGTCGAGCATGCGCCGTCGCCGCAGGCGCGAACCACCACCGGTCGCGAAATCGCACCGGAAGAGAACAAGCTGACCGGCTTCGTGTTCAAGATCCAGGCCAACATGGACCCGCAGCACCGTGACCGCGTGGCATTCATGCGGGTCTGTTCGGGCCGTTTCAGCGCCGGCATGAAGACCTTCCACGTGCGCACCGGCAAGGAAATGAAGCTGGCCAACGCGCTGACCTTCATGGCCAGCGACCGCGAGATCGCGGCCGAAGCGTGGCCCGGCGATGTGATCGGCATCCACAACCACGGCACCATCTCCATCGGCGATACCTTCACCGAAGGCGAAGCGGTGACCTTCACCGGCATTCCCAACTTCGCCCCGGAACTGTTCCGCCGCGCACGCCTGCGTGATCCGCTCAAGCTCAAGCAGCTGCAGAAGGGCCTGGCCCAGCTGTCCGAGGAAGGCGCGACCCAGTTCTTCCGCCCGCTCACCAGCAACGACCTGATCCTGGGTGCCGTCGGCGTGCTGCAGTTCGACGTGGCGGCCTACCGCCTGAAGGACGAGTACGGCGTGGAAGCCACCTTCGAGCCGGTCAGCGTGACCACCGCGCGTTGGGTCCACTGCAGCAACGAGAAGAAGCTGGAAGAATTCCGCGAGAAGAACGCATTGAACCTGGCCCTGGATGCGGCCGGTCACCTGGTCTACCTCGCTCCGACCCGGGTCAACCTGCAGCTGGCCCAGGAACGCTCGCCGGATGTGCGTTTCTCGGCCACACGCGAAGCGGCGCACACCGTTTCGGCAGGCTGATGCCACGGGGTCGGATCCCTTTCCGCAAGGAAAGGGCTCTGACCCCGCCGTCGCAACGCAGGGATTCACCCACCATACGGTGACGGGCGTGCACATGCCGCCCATCGCGGCGATGATAGAGGGGCGCGGGTCCCCCTCCCCGCGAACGATGCCTACGCCATGTCCACGACTTCCGTTGCTTCGATCCGCGAAGAAATCGCCAGCGCCCTGACCCACGGCCTCGGTGCCGTGCTCGCCCTGGGCGCCGGCGCGGTGCTGATCACCCTGGCCGCAATCTACAGCGATGGCTGGCAGCTGGCCGGCGCCATCGTGTTCGGCATCGCACTGCTGCTGCTGTACACCGCGTCCACCCTGTACCACGCCATCCAGCACCCGGTCGCCAAGGGCCGGCTCAAAGTGTTCGACCACTGCGCGATCTACGTACTGATCGCCGGCACCTATACCCCATTCACCCTGATCGGCCTGCGCGGCCCGTGGGGCTGGGGCCTGTTCGCCGCGATCTGGACCCTGGCCCTGGCCGGCGTGGTGTTCAAGCTGTTCTACACCGGTCGCTTCAAGCGCCTGTCCACTGCCATCTACGTGGCCATGGGCTGGCTGGTGATCGTGGCGGTCAAGCCGATGCTGGCCTCGATCGACGGCTGGACGCTGGGCTGGCTGCTGGCCGGCGGCCTGTCCTACACGCTGGGCACCTATTTCTACCACCGCGAATCGATTCCCTATTCGCATGCGATCTGGCACCTGTTCGTCATCGGTGGCAGCGTCTGCCACTTCGTCGCGGTCACCATGCAGGTGCTGTAGCACTGGCCCGTGCGCGGCGCGTGCACGCCGCGCACATGGACGCTTCGCGCCCCGTCCACGATGAGGGGGCAACCATGGCAGCGTGAATGCCGCCGCCTCCCCTGCCGCAAAGCGCACGAACCGCTGGCGTCTCCGCCGCCCCGGCCCGCGAGGCCGGCGCTGGTTGACGCTGCTGATCTTCCTGCTCGCGGCGATCCTGGTGCTGATCGCGCTGTGGGACTGGAACTGGTTCAAAGGCCCGGTCGAGCGCGCCGTGCAGGCCCGTACCGGCCGTGCACTGCACATCGGCCATCTGGATGTCGACCTCGGCCAGACCAGCACCATCCGTGCCGATGCGATCACCTTCGCCAATGCCGGTTGGGCGAAGCAGCCGAACATGGCCACGGCCGACCGCGTCGAGATCGACGTGCGCGTGTGGCCCCTGCTGCGCGGCAGCGTGCAACTGCCGGAAGTGCGCTTGACCCGACCGGACGTGCTGCTGGAAACCGCCCCACGCAAGGGCGAGCCGGGCAACTGGGACTTCCTCGGTGACAGCGCTGGCGGCACCAGCCCGCAGCTCAAGCACCTGCGCATCGACGACGGCCGGCTGCAGTTCCTCGACGCACCGGGCCGTACCGACATCCGCGTGGGCGTGCGCAGCGGCCAGCCGAAGCAGGCCGATGCCTCGCCGCCGCTGCTGGTGCAGGGCAAGGGCCACTGGCAGGGCAACCCGTTCACCCTGCAGGGCGGAACCGAATCACCGCTGGAACTGACCAACAGCGACCACCCGTTCCGCATCCACCTCGACGGCCGCGCCGGCGCCACCCACGCGGTGGCCAGCGGCACGCTGACCAATCCGTTCCAGCTGCGCGTGTTCGACCTGCAGTTCGCACTCAGTGGCCAGGACCTGGCCGATCTCTACCCATTGCTCGGCATCGCCATTCCGCCGTCCCCGCCCTACGCGCTGAACGGACGCCTGAAGCGCGACCACGACGTCTGGCGTTACGACGGTTTCACCGGCAAGGTGGGCGACAGCGACCTCGGTGGCAGTCTTCAGTTCGAGGTGGGCCGCGACCGTCCACGGCTGACCGCGACGCTGGAATCCAAGCGCCTGGACTTCGATGACCTGGCCGGCTTCGTCGGCGCGCCACCGAAGACCGGCGGCGGCGAAACCGCCAATGCGGAGCAGAAGGCCGAGGCCGCGCGGGTGGCCGCGCGCGCGCGCGTGCTTCCGGACACGCCCTACAACCTCGGCAAGCTGCGTGCGATGGATGCCGATGTGCGCTGGAAGGCCCACCGCATCAACGCACCGTCATTGCCATTGGACGACATGGACGCCCATCTGCTGCTGGATGACGGGGTGCTGCGGCTGGCCCCGCTGAACTTCGGCGTCGCCGGCGGCGATATCCGCAGCACCATCCGCATGGACGCACGCCAGCCGCAGATCAGCACTGCGCTGAAGGCGAGCGTGCGCGGCGTTCAGCTGGGCCAGCTGTTCCCCGATGCCAAGCTGGCCGAACAGGCCAAGGGCGGCATCGGCGGTGAGGTGGACCTGACTGGCCGCGGCAATTCGATCGCCGCAATGCTCGGCAGCAGCAGCGGCGAGGTCGGCCTGGCGATGGGCCGTGGCCATGTCGGCAACCTGGTGATGGAGCTGGCCGGCCTGGACATCACCGAATCGCTGAAGTTCCTGGTGACCGGCGACAAGCAGATTCCTCTGCGCTGCGCCTTCGCCGACTTCGGTGTGCGCGACGGCCTGATGACCAGCCAGGCGCTGGCGGTGGACACCACCGACACGATCCTCATCGGCGAAGGCACCGTCAGCCTGCGCGACGAAACCCTGGACCTGCTGTTGAAGCCGCGCCCGAAGGACAGGAGCATCCTGGTACTGCGCTCGCCGCTGCACGTTGCCGGCACGTTCAAGGACCCGTCGTTCCGCCCGGACTTCAAAGCGCTGGGCATCCGCGGTGCGGTGGCCCTGGCACTGGGCAGCATCGCCCCGCCGGCGGCCTTGCTGGCGACGATCGAGCTGGGGCCGGGCAAGGATGCCGACTGCGGTGGGCAGTATGCGAAGTAGGGTTGCAGCGTTGTTCGCGGCGCCTCTTTTCCCGCGCGTAGAGCCGGAGCAAGGCGACAGGCAGGACACGCCGTAAATACGTCCCTGTAGGCTCGGTCGGCGCATCCATGCGCCTCACGGTCCTGCCTGCCGCCTTGCTCCGGCTGCGGACAGTTTCCTGCGCGCGCGGAACGAGAGCGAAATTCAAAGTCAAAAGAAAAAAGCAAAGTCAAAAGCCGTTGCCAACCAAGGTTGGCGGCTACCAAAGGCGAGCCACCACGCATGTGCGCACCGCGCTCGCAGGAACGTGTCCAGGGAGGGTGCGGCTGGGCAGGACCGTGAGGCGCATGGATGCGCCGATCGAGCCCCCATGGTGAAGTGACCCCCGGGAGTTGGACATCAGATCCAACCCCGAGGGATACATGAACAGATACGACGCGCGTTTCAAACTGCAGGTCGCCAAAGAGGCCTG